>NZ_JAIWOU010000005.1 GCF_021295395.1 Komagataeibacter sp. FNDCR2 | reverse complement strand
GCCTAAAGTTCGGGGTTTTACATACCTGCGTCAAGTGATTCGGGGTTTTAAATACCGAAACCGAGATTCGGGGTTTTAAATACCGAGATTCGGGGTTTTAAATACCAAGATTCGGGGTTTTAAATACCAAACCGAAGAAAAACCCAGAAATTCCGTTTTTATATCAATGTGTTAAATGGATGCTAGAATCGCTTAACACAGAATCTAACACCTACTTAACACCCCCTCTGACCATCTGATCTGTGGATAACTCACAAACCTCAAAAATTTCCAATCAATCAAATTCAACCCAAGCACCGCCTCTTGGGGGCTACGCCCCCGCCGGCTCGCGGCCTACGGCCGCCCCGATCGCGCTTCGCGCGATCTCACACCCGGCATCCCCCTGCTCGCCCTTTCAGGGCTGCGCTAAACAGACACGCCTACGGCATGAAGTCATAATCTGACGGTGCGGGAACGCATCGTCTTTCCACCAGCACCTTCTTCTCCCGCGTCGGCGCCTTTGGCGCCCTACGGGGCTCCCGCTCCGCGCTCGCCCGACGCCTGCAACACCAGAAGAACCGGGCAAGACCGTAATCTGCTCAAGACACACCAGTGTTCAGGCGAACATTCAGCAGCTCACGTGTTGTAGCATGCCCGCCAGACGCCACAGAATGGCCGTACAAGCGTTACCATGTGTGGTAGCTAGTTTATGAGCGGTAACGGGTATTGCACCTTGTACACCCCTCCCAGAGAGCTTACCGCAATCATGAATGTACTCCAGCGCGAAATCCAAGGGGAACACTGTGGGGATGGAAAGAGGACCGTTAGATTCTAATGGTGTTGCATTTGTGTAGACAAATGTCTATCTTCCCTACATGAAGATTGCGGGTTTCGACTGGGATGACGGCAACTGGCCAAAATGTGGCAAGCATGGTGTCTCCCGTGCGGAAATCGAGCAGGTTTTGCTGGGAGAACCTGCCATCATAGCTGACCCTCACCCCGGTGAGCCCCGGATGCGGGCCATCGGCAGGACTGAAGCCGGACGTTACGTTTTTCTGGTCTTCATGTTCAGGACAATCAGCCACCAGACCAGGTTACGTCCCATCAGTGCCCGTTACATGCATCAGAAGGAGATCGACCACTATGAGCAGCAAAAATAGGTCCATGCCCTCGCTGCACAGTGACGAAGCGGCCGAGCATTTCGTCGCGACCGCCGATCTGACCCGGTATGACCTGTCTGGTTTCAAGCCCATGCGCTTTGAGATCGAACCCAAGGCGGCTGCCCTCAACATGCGCCTGCCGGCGTCCCTGCTGGACGCCGTGAAAGCCAGGGCAAAGGCAAAGGGCATCCCTTACACACGCTATGTCCGGATGCTGCTGGAGACCGATGTCGCTCAGGCACGGTAAAGCTGTATTCCGACCAGAATAGAGGAGATCGGGCGATGTAGGTACGCTCGGAAATCACTCCGCGCGTCATGGAGGGAAAGCTCCCCATGTCTCGCACCTATCATCACAGCCGCAAATACGGTCGTAATCATCGCTGGGCCAATCGGCCGGATCGCTGTGGTTATGGAGGCTCACGTGAAGCCTCTGAATCTCCAAACTGGTACAGCCATCTGCATGATATTCGCCCTGGCCGTCATCATGACAGGCATATCACCCGCCTGATCATCAAGGGCGACCTCGATCCTGTCGAGGCGGTCTTTCCGTATACCGGAACACGACGCCCCCACGAATATTACTGGTAATCTTCAGCGCGGGAATGAGAGGTCGTTCCCGCGTTCTGTTTCCGTCTGGATTTTCAGGCCAGTTTTGGCCTGCGTCCACGTTTTTTCTCCGGTACGTGCGTGACCGGCACCTGATCTTCAGCAGTGGGGACCGTAACATCAGGGGCGGTCCTGACGGCCCGCCCCAGTCCGATTTCCTGGGCCAGGACAGAGCGTCGGGCTGCATAGGCGGGGGCTACCATCGGGTAGCTTTCAGGCAGACCCCATTTCTCGCGATATTGTTTTGGCGTCATGCCATAGGCGGACTGGAGATGACGCTTGAGCATCTTCAATTTTTTCCCGTCCTCCAGGCAGACAATGTAATCCGGAAAGACCGATTTCTTCACAGGCACGGCCGGCACCAGATCCGGTGTTTCAATCGTCGTCTGTCCGAGGCTTCCGAGCGCCTGAAACACCGTGGCGATGAGGTCGGGTAGGGTGTCGGCTGGAACCGTGTTGCTGCTGACATAGGAAGCGACAATCCGGGCTGTCAGTTCCCGTAGTATGTCCGTTTCAGATGATCGTGTTTCGTGGTCAGTCATGGTCGTTTCCGCCTGTTGTCCTGTCATGTTCTCGGTCCCTGTCAAAAGCATGCAGGCCTGCACGTCTCCATCGTGTTTTCAGGTCATCTGGAGTGGTTTCACTGCCCCCATGAAGCTGTCCCACAATGTCCAGAAAGGCTCCGAGAAGGGTGGCGCGGTCATCATCGGTCAGATCGACCAGTCCAGCCTTCTGGACCAAGCCTCCCAGTTCGATCAGATGATGGGTGCGTTCCCGTCGCGCCTTCGCCCAGTCGCGCATGTCGGTGCGTGCCTTTCGTGCCTGATGGTGATGGATCAGGGCCGCCTGCTTCCTGATCCGACTCTCAAGCGCCAGAAGCTCCGCTCTGATCGTTTCCGGTTCCTTTCCGGCCGCCCTTTTTTGCCCCGGCCTGAAAGAACGCCGTTCCCCGTTCGGTCCACCTCGCGACGGCTTCGGGTTTGCCGTCTGCCTGTTCGACAGCCGCAAGCAGTACCCCGGCCAGCGCCTCGATCGACAGGGTATCGGCTCCCGTCGCCTCGACCAGTTCACCGAGCTGGATGGTCCGTTGCGCCTTAAGCTGCTTCGCCTTTTCCTGAAGAGCCTTCAGTTCCGAATCAATGTCCCGTGGCCTGCGCATTTCTGGTCCCCTGTCCTGCTGGTCTGTGCCATACTCTACCATACAGGCGAGAACCGCGTCACTTATCCAGAGCAATCAATTTTTGTGGCGCAATAAAATGTGAGTGCGCGCTTATACGTCACTTCGTGACGTGCGCTTAAGGGGTGTGATAGAATCGTGCTCATGGCGATCTATCACCTGCATGCAAAGGTCATCAGCCGCGCCACCGGCCGGAGCGCCGTGGCGGCGGCGGCTTATCGTGCAGCGTCCCGCCTGCATGATTTGCGGCTGGATCGCGACCATGACTTTTCCAACAAGAGCGGCGTGGTGCATTCCGAGATCCTGCTGCCCGACGGCGCGCCGGAACGGTTTCTCGACCGTGCGACCCTCTGGAACGAGGTCGAGGCGATCGAGAAGCGCAAGGATGCCCAGCTTGCCCGCGAGGTGGAGTTTTCAATCCCGCGCGAAATGACCCAGGCGCAGGGGATCGCGCTGGCACGGGATTTCGTGCGGGAGCAGTTCGTGGAACGCGGCATGGTGGCTGATCTCAATGTGCATTGGGATATTGGCGAAGACGGACAGGCGAAGCCCCATGCCCATGTGATGCTGTCCACACGACGGATCGAAGTCAGAACCGGAGAGGCTGTGCATGGAAGACGAGACGGAATCCCGCATCCTGAACGAAGCGGCAGGGGCGCATACGACCTCGCGCCGGATCCTGGACCTGATGGAGCAGAAAGGGGAGGACGATCCGCTCAAGTTCATGATCCGTCTGCTGACAGAGATCCGGGAGACGCAGCGCGGCATCCTGCTGAAGCTCTCGACGCTGGAGAAGCGCTTGCAGCGGCTGGAAGAACGGCGCGACTGATCGCGGCGGCACGGTTGCGGCATGAAGGTCTGGAGCAGGATCAGCCTTCCATCGGGTTTGGTGCGAAAGAGCGTTCATGGAATGACAAGGATCTGCTGCTGACATGGCGGGAGCGATGGGCGTCGCTCGCCAATGAACGGCTCGCCGAACTGGACCTGGATGTGCGGATCGACCATCGGTCGTTTGCCGCACAGGGGATCGACCTTGAGCCGCAGAACAAGATCGGTCCGGCCGGGATGCGCCGGGAAGAGCGGGGCGAGGACGCGGAACGGGTTGCCGACCATCTGGAGATCGCGCGGCGCAATGGCGAAAGGTTGCTAGCCGAGCCGCATGTGGCGCTGGAGGCGCTGACGCGACAGCAGAGCACATTCACCCGCCAGGATCTGGCGCGGTTCGTGGACCGGCATACGGCAGACGCGGAACAGTTCAGTGCTGTCATGGTTCGGGTGGCGGCGTGTCCGGAGCTGGTCGCCCTCGGGAAAGACGGTCATGGGCGGGAGCGGTTTTCCACACGGGAGATGATCGGGGTCGAGCAGCGTCTGGAAGAGGCGTCGCTCGCGATGGGGCAGTCCCAGGGGCATGCGGTGCCGCTGACGGTGCGTCGGGCGGCGATGGCGCGGGACGGGCTTGGGGACGAGCAGGCGCTGGCGGTGGGCGGGGTCACGAAGTCCCGCGACCTGTCCGTGGTGGTCGGGTATGCCGGGACGGGGAAGAGCACCATGCTGGGTGTCGCCCGCGCGGCATGGGAAGAGGCCGGGTACCGGGTGCGCGGGGCGGCGCTGTCGGGGATCGCGGCGGAAGGTCTGGAAGCTGGGTCCGGGATCGAGAGCCGGACGCTGGCCTCCCTGGAGCGGGCGTGGGCGCGTGGGTTCGACCTGCTGGAGCGCGGGGACGTGCTGGTGGTGGACGAGGCCGGCATGGTGGGGTCACGGCAGATGGAGCGGGTGCTGTCTGCCGCGCGCGGTGCCGGGGCCAAGGTGGTGCTGGTGGGTGATCCCGAGCAGTTGCAGGCGATCGAGGCCGGCGGGGCATTCCGGGCAGTGGCCGAGCGGGTCGGGTCGGTGGAGATCACGACGGTGCGCCGGCAGCGTGAAGACTGGCAGCAGGCGGCCACGAAGGCGCTTGCGACCGGGCGGACGGGTGAGGCGTTGGGGCGCTATGAGGCGGCCGGCCTGGTGCGTGGGCATGACACGCTGGAAGAGGCGCGGGCCGGGGTAGTGGCCGGGTGGGATGAAGCCCGGCAGGCCGCGCCAGAGGACAGCCAGATCATGCTGGCGCACCGGCGTGTCGATGTGCGGGCGCTGAACGAGGCGGCACGCGCCATCCGGCGGGAGGCGGGTGAGCTGGGTGACGACGTGCTGGTGCCGACCGTCCAGGGCGAGCGGGTGTTCGCGGATGGGGAGCGGATCTACTTCCTGCGCAATGACCGGGAGCTGGGGGTAAAGAACGGCACGCTGGGCACGGTGCGGGGCATTGTGGGGTCGCCTGATGCCGGGGATCTCGTGCTGTCGGTGCAGCTCGACGGGCCGGGTGGAACCGGGCGTGGCCGGCTCGTGTCCGTGTCGGTGGCGGAGTATGACGCGCTGGATCATGGCTATGCGGCCACCATCCATAAATCGCAGGGTGTGACGGTGGATCGGGCGCATGTGCTGGCGACGGGGAGCATGGACCGGCACGGGGCCTATGTGGCGCTGTCGCGGCATCGGGAGAGCGTGTCTGTCCATTGGGGCCGGGATGATGTGGGCGACCGGGACGGGCTGGTGCGGCGGCTGTCGCGCGAGCGGCTGAAGGATACCACGCTGGATTACCCGCAGGTCCGGGATCAGGATACCGAGTTTGCGCGGCGGCGCGGGCTGCATGTCCCCGAGAGCGAGATCGTGGTGGGGCGTGAGAAGGCTGCCTCTGGCCCCCGGAAGGACAGGCAGGCCGAAGCTGTCCGTACGCCGGATCCGGCACCGGCGCAGCGGAAGCGCGGGATGTTCGACGGGCTGGACCTGTCCGTACGGGGGCGTGGTCGGACGGCGGAAAAAGACGTGTCGGCCGGGATGGATGCCGGGGCCAGTAAGGGGGAAAGTGGGGTTGAGCGTGAAGCTCCCGCCTCTCCCTTCGCCGGGTTGCGGCTGCCGCGTGTGCAGCGCGCGCAGGTGCCGGCCGGGCTGGGTGGGTTTGTGCCGGGTGGTGATCCGCTCCACCAGGCAGTTGAGCAGTATGCGCGGGTGGTGCGGGACATCGGGCGCATGGTGGAGCAGGACCTGCCGGTGCTGGAGCACCAGAAGAAGGCATGGCTTGACGCCAGCACGGCTCTGGAACGGCTAAGGCCCGGGGCGGTGGTCGCTCTGGAAACCGCCGTGAAGCATGAGCCGGAGATCCGGCAGGCCCTGTATGGGCTGGAAGGGCCGGCACGGGCGCGCAGGCTGGTCGAGGGGCTGGAGCACGAGGACAGGGTGCGGACAAGTCCAGAACTGCGGGCCGCGCGGTTCGTGAAGGCGTGGGACGGGCTGAGCCGCGAGCAGCAGGGTGTGGCGCTCAGGGAGCTGAAGCGGGACGCGCAGCTTGAATCCCTCCTGCGGCAGAAGGGGCATGAACTGGGCGTCCGGAAGGGATCGACGCTCGATCATGGATTGCAGCCGCAGCGCACGCGCTCGCTGTCGCGCTCCAGGGGGCGGGATATGGATATGGGGATGTAAAACAGGAGACGTACAGAAAACTGTACGTTATAATGGTCATGGAGGACCGATCATGACCTGTGTTTCCTATACCGACCTGCGCCAGAACCTGGCGCATTATCTGGACGAAGCCGTGAACAGCCGCGCGCCGATCGTCGTGACGCGTAAGACCGGGAAAGGCAGTGTCGTGCTGATGTCGGAAGAAGAATTCTCCGGCTGGCAGGAAACCGTGCATCTCCTGAGCAGCCCACGCAACGCGGAGAGGCTGTTGGGGAGCATTCGTGACATCGAGCATGGGGTGGCGACCGAGCGTGATCTTCTGGAGCCGCAGGGTGAGCCGTCGGCGTGAAGGTCATTTTTCATGAAAATGGCTGGGAGGATTATCTTTCCTGGTTCCAGTCAGATCATGCTGTTCTTGGGAAGGTTAATGCCCTGATCGAGGATGTAAGGCAGCATCCATTTCAGGGGCTGGGCAAGCCGGAACCACTGAAGGGACAACTTTCCGGGTGGTGGTCCCGACGGATTACGGGGGAACATCGTCTGGTCTACCGGGTTCAGGGCCGCGCGGGAGAGGATCAGCGGATCGAGGTTGCCCAGTGCCGGTTTCATTACTGAAGGAGAGGCGTCATGAGCGAGACGGATCCGGCAGCCCGTGCCTTTGAGGATCTGTGCGCCGAAATGACGGTGCTCCGGCGCAGCGTGGAAGCGCTGCCCCAGGCATGGCGGGACAGCCGGCCGCCAGACTACACGCCGGACCTGGCCAGGCTGGTCAAGGCCCTGAACGACGTGGGCGCGCGTATGAAGGCGATCGAGGCCAGTCCGACCCTGAAAATGACGCCGCAGGCGTATGGGCAGGGGGTACGACAGGCAGGGCTTTCCGTCTGTCAGGACATGCAGGCCGCCTTTCATACCGCGATCCGTGCGGTTCAGGTGGAGCGGCAGCAGCTGACCGACATTGTCGGGCAGGCGCGCACCCGGGACCGTCAGAATTGGTGGGTGCTGAAGGTCGGGCTGGCCTGTCTGGCTGTCGGGATCGGGTTCTCGCCTATCCTGACCTACCTCCTGCCGTCCTCACTGGGGACGCGCGTGGCCTCGTTCATCGTAGGCGGACAGGATCGGTGGGAATCTGGTGCGTTGATGATGGAGGCCGACAATCCCGAAAGCCTGCGGCATATGATGTGGGCCAACCGGCTTGTGGACGCCAGTCGGGACCGGATCGCCGCCTGCCAGAAAACGGCCAACGAGACGAAGGTGGACCGGCCCTGTGTCCTGACCATCCGGCCGGATGGGTCATAAGCGTCCTGTCAGGACAGGAGATCATGCACACTCATACCGTCGAGTACGGGCATAAAGGGGATCTGTGAGAAGATTGTTCGAAAATGTAAGATAAGGCCAACAGTCGCTACGACTAATGGCGGATGATAGCCATTTTTAAGGTCTGCATCACGCAAACGAGCGTTTATGTGACACAGACAAGATGACCCAAAAATAGACGAAAACCGGTCAGGAAACTCGTCTCAAAATCAATGTATTGGATACGGTGCTGCTTAGCGTACGTTTTCAAACTTCCTCTTGCCTCATCTCGATCCGGCTCTAAAAAATATTATGCATTCCCTTCTGGATAGGATTTTTTCAATATTTCCATTTCCATTAATTCTGAAAATTTTCTAGTTCCAGATTTTGCTATTTCGCTACCTATTTCAGCGAATTTTTCTTTCATCCATGGTTTTTCTGTGAATAAAGAAAAACATATGGCGTAAGCCGCACCAGCTAAATATAAATCTAAATCATCGATATTTCTGTTTTCAAGAAAACATTGGTGGGCCACTTGCTCACCAATATAAGAAATATCTATTTTTACTCTTATTTTCATAGCGCCCTAATATGAATTTAATTTTTATAAATGTAATAAATTATATTTTTTGTAAATTAAAAAATTATTGAAATGGCAGATATCGAAGGGATAAGAAAGCCATATTATCGTCTGTATGCGGCGTTCCTCCATATCCTGAGAATCCAGCAACATCGGTGTGAGAGAATTGTGCGCCAAATGATAATGTGCCATAATCTCCCTGAAAGTAACGCCACCAAAAACCTATTGTTCCTTGAGAAACTCGACGAATGTTGGCATTACAGGCCATAGCGCTTGGAGCATTTTCAATTTGGCATCCTGAGACATTGTACCCTATATTACCATAGCCATATGGAGTTCCATTAACATTGTAAGAACTGCGAGAAAGTATATTTTCCATACCACCGTATGCATATATATCAACTGATTTATATGGGTGTCCGATCAACCCTATTAATACTTGAGCTTCAGGGAGTAGGGCTGGAGATCCATGAATATTAGTTGTGGCATCAGGTAAATTTGTTGTTCCATAACGACCTATTCCGTAACCAGCCAACCCAGATGCTTGAAAGTCGAAATACTTTTTCACAACAGGAATAACCATTCCGCCGCCACCACCACCAGCGAATTTGGTATGACTTTTTCCTGTTCCAATGTAACTGACCCGATCATGTATGAATCTACCAATTCCGAAAGCTTCAAAATGACCAAATTTGGGATCTGCTGATCCTTTTAAAATAATGTCGGGCGCGACATCATCTGAATAAGTTGTGGAAACATTTTCAACTTGTCCACCAGAATTGTTGTATGTTATTTTTTCTTCACTTGGAGTGTATATTGTTCCTCCCCATACCGATTGCGGGTTTTCTAGGGATAGACCAATATGATATTCATGATTATGGAATCCTTTTACAATACGAATTCCTGTATTTCGTGTCCATGTAAAACCAGGAACATATTGAGCATCAATAACAAGTGGTATTTGCTCACTTCTTGTATCCATACCCTTCTTAAAAAGAGTGGCTAAGGACCATGACTGTCCTCCCATAATATAAAAATCATCTATTTTATTTTCAAATTCGCCATACATTACTCGTGATCTTAAAACATAGCTATTGCTTTGTCGGGCTCTGTTGCAAAGTTGGCGTGCCTGTTGGAAACCGCGGTCAGTTTTGAGGCGGGGCGTTGTGGATGAACGATTTCAAGGGTCGGCATTTTGGTGGAGCTGTGATCCTGTGGGCGGTTCGGTGGTATTGCCGCTACGGGATCAGCTATCGCGACCTTGAAACCATGCTGGCCGAGCGCGGTGTGAGCGTGGATCATTCCACGATCTACCGATGGGTGC
Organism: Komagataeibacter sp. FNDCR2; assembly: GCF_021295395.1. Lineage (NCBI taxonomy): Bacteria > Pseudomonadati > Pseudomonadota > Alphaproteobacteria > Acetobacterales > Acetobacteraceae > Komagataeibacter > Komagataeibacter sp. FNDCR2. The sequence goes on along the minus strand of NZ_JAIWOU010000005.1, from coordinate 3,717 downwards.
AGCGCTATGCGCCCGAAATGGAAAAGCGCCTACGCTGGTACTGGAAACGCCCGGGCTTCTCCCGCAACTGGCGGGTGGATGAGACGTATATCAAGGTGAAGGGGCGTTGGACGTATCTATATCGGGCGGTCGACAAGGATGGGGATACGATTGATTTCTATCTGTCGCCAACCCGAAACGCGAAGGCGGCCCAACGCTTCCTGGGCAAGGCGGTGAACGGTCTGAAGGACTGGGAGAAGCCCGAGACGATCAACACGGACAGGGCCCCGACCTATGGGATTGCGATCGGCGAGCTCAAAAAGGACGGCAAGCTGACGGATACGGTGAAACACCGCCAGGTGAAGTATCTGAACAACGTGATCGAGGCCGATCATGGCAAGCTGAAGCAGCTGATCCGGCCTGTTCGCGGATTCAAGACCCTGAAGACGGCCTATGCGACCATCAGGGGCTTCGAGGTCATGCGGGCCTTGAAAAAAGGGCAGGCCAAACCCTGGCAACAGGAAAAAGGCATCATGGGAGAAGTGCGTCTGATCGAAAGGCAGTTCGGGATTTACACAGCCTGAAAACCTTGGGAATCAGGCCCGATCCAACCCATTCCTAACTTTGCAACAGAGCCAATCAACCTTCCTCGCAGCTGTGCAGTTCGCCTCAATCATCATCCTGCTTAACTGACGACACGCCCTACAACTGGAGCAGACAGTCACAAAAGCCGTAAAAACAAAAAGGGTTTTTAAGAAATAATTACGAGCAATATTCCTGTGTTGGCTACCGACGAAAAAAAGTTAACCCTTTTCGGGGGGGAGAGCTATTTATGTACCTTATAAATTATAGTCATATTGGGACAATCCGGAGCCACGGTGTATCAACGGCTGCATGGCGGTTTTTCCGGGAGGGTTCAAATGGGACAGCGCGCGGTCATCTATTGCCGGGTTTCCACGGCTGATCAGTCATGCGTGCGCCAGCAAGACGAGCTGAAGCGGTTTGCCGAACGCGCGGGCTATGAAGTGTTTGGCATCTTCATGGAGACCGGTTCTGGCGTCCGGGTGGATCGGGCCGAGCGTCGAAAGGTCATGGCACTGGCCCAGGCTCGTGAAATTGATGCCATCCTGGTGACGGAGCTGTCCCGCTGGGGACGCTCGACCATTGATCTCATCTCCACGCTTCAGGAGCTGGAGAGCTATCGTGTTTCCCTGATCGCCATAACGGGGATGACGTTTGACCTGGCAACACCACATGGACGGATGCTGGCGACGGTTCTGGCCGGGATTGCGGAGTTCGAGCGGGATCTGATCAGCGAGCGGGTGAAGTCCGGTCTGGCCGCTGCCAGGGCGCGCGGGAAGGTTCTCGGCCGACAGAAAGGAGAGCGGCCGAAGTCTGACCGTCTGGCTCCGAAGGTTCTGGCGCTGGTGGCTGAAAAGCGGAGTTATCGGTGGATCGCCCGCGATCTGGGAATCAGCAAGAACACTGTCGCTGCCATTGTGCAAAGGGAAAGATAACACGTCGGCATGTTTATATGTTAACACAAAAACATGATAGCATTCTATAGGTGCTAACGGCATCGACCTGAGACATGAGAAATGTTTGGTTCGATTAAATCGTCGGGTTTTTTGAGGAAGATATTGAGTTATCAAAATAACATGGTAATTAGTTAATGTGTTAACACGGAAACATGGTGGCATGAAAACAATCGCGATCATTAGTCAGAAGGGAGGCGCTGGGAAGACGACGCTTGCCCTACACTTGGCTACTAGTGCCAGTGCCGCTGGATACGTTTCTCTGATCCTCGATACCGATCCGCAGGCGACTGCAAGTTCATGGAAAGCGTGGCGGGGAGATGTCGAGCCTGATGTAGTGGATTGTGCGGCTCACGCCTTGTTATCAAGAAAGCTAGAACAAGCGTCCGAACTGGGCGCAGAACTATCGATAATAGATACCCCACCACATGCCGATATTATGGCGCGTGAGGCGTGTCGTGTCGCTGATTTCTTGTTAATTCCATGCAGGCCACGTGCTTTCGATATGGACGCTGTTAGAACAACGGCGGAGCTTGTGCGAGCCAGCGGCAAGCCTGCCTTCGTGATTTTTACTGCGGGTCCTCCTCGTGCGCCCCAAGTTTATAAGGAGGCGGCCGAGGTTGTGGCGCAGTTTGGTATCCCTGTTGCTCCTGTTGTTTTGCCAGAGCGTGCTGTTTTTCATCATAGCGTTGGTTCCGGTCGTACCGCGCAGGAAGCAGAGCCGGAAAGCAAGGCTGCTGCTGATATAGCACTGTTGTGGAATTGGGTGTGTGATCAAGTTAACATGCCATCACACAAACAAGATGACATAAAAGCACGTTAGCAATTTTCTAAGTTAAGGACATACGGCATGAGTCGGTTTGCTGGTCTGAAAAAAACGGTCGCGCCATCGGTTGCGGAACCGGCAGCGCAGACGGTGGTAGAGAAAGCTCGCCCACGTAATCCAAGAGAAGGTAAGCGGGCTGTGGTGGGGTATTTTTCCCCAGCAGTTAGTAAGGGATTACATCAACTTGCGCTTGATACCGATACAACTATTCAGGGTTTGATCGGGGAGGCCATTGATGATTTGATGCGTAAGCACGGTCGTCATCCTTTTGGAGAGCGCTGACTATCTATTTAAATAGATTATGCTTGTATATTTGTACAATCAGGGTTGGCCACGCTTAGCAAACCACGTCTCGCAGAATTTGATGAAATGCCGCTCAGGGTTCTTCGGAGCGATCTCGTTATCACCCAGCCACATGCGCCATTCTCTTTCGAGATGATGCACATCCCACCCTGGCGCGATGTTCCGAGCGTCCCCGTAAATATCAGGATCGAGCGCACCCATCCAAGCCTCGGCTACTGGCTCGGCAGCTTTCATTGTGCCGCGATTGATGAATGTTACCATGTCTCTCTGAGGATCGAATTCAACACGGTAATCCGGTAGATGATCGCTTGCAGCGAGGTTCTTTATCATCTGTCGGAATAATTTTTCTGGGCTTTGAGAGCCTGATTTTTTCAGTAGGATCTCAAGCGAGGCTTTCCATACCGCTTGCTGACCGCAATGTTTGCGGGCGAGTTCATAAACGCGTCGTTCCAGCGGTTTGCGTAGCCGGAAATAATCACGATGCAGTGTCAGAACATCATTGCTCTTAATTGCGTTAAAGACCCAATCCGACAGCTTGATCTCGCAATGCAATAGGCGACCGTCGAGGCCAAGTTTGCGGCGGATGGATGAAGCGTCGATCAGGCCAAAACCGTCCACCTGTTCTTCGTCGCCTGTGACAATGTTAGTGCGGATACGTGTGCCTTCAAGGCGGTCGAGGGCTTCGATAAGGGCTTTGTAGTCCTTACCTGCTGTTCCGCGATTGGTGAAGATGAGTAAGTCACGGCTGCTGATCCGCACCCGTTGCGATACTTTCTCCCCGGCCTTTAGTTTCGCCATGATCTGCGAAATACAGTAAATCAGAATATCCTTATCGTAGATTGTAGCAAGGCCCTTCACGCTTGGCGTGATTTCCAGCCATTGCCCGTTATGTTCATAGCGACGAACGGAAGTCTCGGGTTTTTTCGACAGCGAATAGAACGGATGCTCCATTTGCGGCATCACGTCCTTAAGCACGGCATCTGCCACGTCGCAGATGAATAAGTCATGCTGCGGATGACGCTCCGGCAGGAGGGCCTCATGGACAACAGGCAGATTCGGGGTTTCAGATACCAT
>NZ_JAIWOU010000004.1 GCF_021295395.1 Komagataeibacter sp. FNDCR2 | reverse complement strand
GACTTCTCGCTCAGGCGAGCCAGAATCCACTCAGCGCCGATCCTCGCGGTTCTTTTGAGGGGGTTATTTCGTGGCAACGGTTGCCCGCTTCGCGGCATCGGACTGGCAGGCCCGCGCGGCCCGGTCCTGATCGTCCAGCTCGATCAACATGCTGGAGACTTCATCCATCGGGACGCCCTTGGTCTGCGCCATCGTCAGCTCGCCAGCTGCCTGAATGCGTTCGTCCATCGTGAACTCACGGACAGTCGGACACGGGCCGGTAACATAACCCGGCTTGTCGGCGCAGGCAGAAAGCAGCGCGAGCAGAGCAATAGAGGCGATCCTACGCATCAGAACGCCTCCTTGGGGTTCTTCAGGTCCGCAAGCAGCTCGCTCTCGTTCGACGGGCCTGCTGCGAGAGCAGCCGCCTCATCCTGAGTGACAGTCGCCACTTCGGTGGCCTGTGCTTCGGACGCCTGAGCGACCTCGGCTGTCCCTGCTGCGGTGCCTGCCTTCTGGCCCACGATATAGAGCCAGACGACAAAGCCTACGCAAAGCGCGACAATGACTGCCGCGCAGATGTAAATGACCATTTATCTCCTTTCAGTTTGTTGTGTGTGGTGTGTGGTTTGTATTCGCGCTGTGCAGGCGCGGTTAAGCGGCTTCAGGTAGGTCGATGTCCGACCAGTCCCGCCAACGCAGGAAACCAGCATGACGGGGCCGTGTGTAGCCGCCAAGGTGGTCCATGTGGTGAACCGTCATAAGCTGGTAATTTCCCTGTCGAGCGTCATCATGCAGACCGAAGCGTTCATCCCATAGCGTCTGCTTCTGCTCCTTCGTCAGCTTTCCGGTGCCGATGATATGTTCCTGGTCCTTGAACGGACCATTGATGAACCGCACACGGAGCTTCCCGGCAGTCCCTTTGCCGACCTTTCCGGCCTTTGCTGAACTGCGTTTGGTCCGGCCCGTCGCATCCTTCTGCGCAGCGTTGGTGTTGGCCTGCTCTTCGATCACCTCAAGCAGGACAGCCTCATCATCGCGGAAGGGCTTCAGCTTCAGCAGATAACCCTCTCTACGGGTTGATCTGCCAAACTTGTAGGGGCCGTTCAGGGAGCGGACCATGATACCCTCATACCCCTGTGCAACCCGGTCGGCGTAGTAACCCTTCAGCTCAGCCAAGGAACGAATGTATGTCGTGGGAACGACACGCACACGCTGCGCAAGACTACCCTCGCGTGCTAGTAGATCACTGAGAAGCCCAAAGCGAGCGCGGAACTCCATATCGGCGTCCACGTAGTCGAACACCCAGAAGGTGAAGTGCGGCTCCCCAGAGGTGCGGCGGATCGCACCGCCAGACTTGTTGAAGATTTCCGGGTCATTCGCAGCTCCAACCACCAGCTCCCCGTCCAGCCCCTCAAGAGCTTCAGCGTGCTCTTTGAAGAACTGCTGGATGAATTGGTTTCCGTGAGGGACTAGCTTCGCGGACAGGGCTTGACCGCCAGAAGCAATGCAGCGGTAGCCGTCAATCTTGGGCGAGGCGTAGCAGGGAAATGTGAAGTCCGACCACTCCCCAACGTCGCCCTTCATTGGTTTGAAGCCTTCAGGCAGGCTCACTCGGCTTTCTCCACGATCTTCACTGCCTGGACGCAGGAATGGTCCCGGTCCATGACGGCACAGCGAGCTTCAGCTGGACCATAACCATGCTCAATCGCGGCCTTGATAACCGCGTCGTCATACTTCGTCGCCATGTCGGTGCCTCCCGCGATCACGATGGCGAGCGCCACCACACTGGCGCAGATCATGCGCCATATGCAGTACCAAAAGTCCTCATAGTCCATTATTTTTACCCCAATTTTCGGCAAATGCCCGTGCAATTACTTCGAATGTTTCTGATCTTACTTTCCACCTGTCCTCAGACGGCCCAAGCCGGTTCTGCCCGCTGTCAGTCTGGTTCGCCCAGCGGGAGACTTCTTTCCCGTTTCTTGGGTCGCAGACTGTCCTTGCCGGAAACCAAAGGGATTTGTCGGGGACGGCCAAGTTGGGAAGACCTTTCAGCCACAGGCACGTCTTTTTGGATGCATCTGCCCCGAACCAGTAAGGCTGAATGACTTGGTCAGGCTTCCTTATCCTTGATGATATGCAGCTCACAGGGTTCTCAATGGCAATTTTCGCCACCGGCGCGTCCATCAGGAACTGAACAAACCTCAAGGCTTCCTCAGTCAGCTTGGCACGCTCTGGATTTCTCTTGTTCCAGTGCAGCCCAGATACGGAGAGATATGTGCATGGGGGGTGGGCTATGAGTAAATCCCATCCCCTGCCTAGAATATCCCTTACGTCTCCTTGGTGGTGCGGTCCGGGCCGGTCTGTGGGCAAAAGGTCACATGACAGCGCATCATGCCCCTTCGCCAAAAATGCATCCCGAACCCGACCGCTGTATTCACATGCGACTAGAACACGCATAGTGTTGAGTAGGAAACCTCTGTCTCCATCTGTTTATCGTAATACATTATTTTACCTATCGGTTAGAAGTAATATCCAAGAACCGCCAAGAACAAGGCGAAGTCCGATAGCGCCCATTTCACCTTGGTTGCCACAGGATCACATCCTTATTCTTGAAGTTATAGTCGGAAGCCCGAAGGATGCGGGCCACGCGGGCCTGCACCAGCATGTCCTCGCGGGTCATGCCTTTCTTCTCGAATTGCTCTTGCACGGCTGCCCAGAGTGCTGGCAGGCCATCCTTCGCGTGCTTGTCGATCAGCTTGTTCACGGAAACCGGGCCAAAGCCCTTCAGGCCCGTATATCCGTCCGTCACGTCCCCTGTGAGGGTCTGCTTGACGTGCAGAAGCTCGCCGTCCAGTTCGGAAACCTCGACCAGCTGGCGGTTTTTCATATCAAGGTGTGTGCCGGGTATCTGGCGAAGGTCTTTATCCTCGGACCAGATTACTTTCGGGCCTTTAATGGTCGGCCCTGTGCCGAGAATGCCCAGGCAATCGTCGGCTTCCAGACGCGGGCGTAGGAACACGGTGTAACCGCTTTCCTCCAGCACCCACTCTTGAAACTGGCTGTATCCGGGGGGCTTGCGCTTCCGGTGCCCTTTGTAGGTGGGCAAAACCTCTTTGCGGAAGTTGTCTTTGCCGGTGATGCAGAGGATTGTCTGCTTACGGGGAACGCCAAGCCGCTCTAGCGCGGCCTCAATTTTCTCGATGTCGGCCCGAAACTTGGCCTTTGCGTCACCCATTCGGGTGAAGGTCGTCCAAATGTCGGAACCGGGCGACCATTCAAAATCTTCAAGGGACGCGGAAACCGCGCTGAAAGCGACAATATCGCCGTCGATCAGTAGCGTTGCCGCGCCCGTATCATCCTGTGGTATGTTTGATCATTCCTTCTTTGTTTTCGCCACCTTCCTAACGACAGCGCGTTTTACCAGCTGGAACTTCCCACGCTGGTAAAGTCGCTCCATAAGGGCGACCCCTTCAGGCAGCACGTTGATTGTGTTTGCGCCGTGGAACTGCGACCACGTTTCGTCGAAATACCGGCCGCGATATTGTGAGGGCACGGAATATCCGGCTGCCGCTTTCCGAAGGTATCCAAGCTCCACCAGAGTGCCCATCACCAGACGCAGGTTCACACCAGACAGCCGTCTGGCAACCTGTCGGACGGACAGGTTCTTTGATGCCCGATTCATGATCTGGTCAAAAGCCTCGGCCTTCGCCTTGAAGGTCTCAGCCGCCTGCGTCAGCTCGGCCACACGCTGCTGAAGCGTCTCAACCGTCTGCAAGGCGACCTCGGCGCGTACGCTGTCTGGAACCGTGGGGTCATTGATGATTTCCTCGCCCTTCACATACGCCCCACGACTGCGAACGGTCGGCAGGACGGATTGCGTCACCCAATCCTGAAACCGGGTGGCCACTTCAGTGTTCCGGTGCGCTCGCAGGATCGCCTTATACAGCCCGGATTCAGTGACCATGACTGCGTTCTGCGGCCCGCGTGAAGTCAGGACTTTGTGCGTCTGGCGCTCGCCATCCGCGAAGATAGACTTCAGATTGTCCGGCCGGTTCCCGAGGATGCTGCAAACGTCCGTCAGCACGAACATGAGGCGGCCCTCAATGTCCACTGTGCGGACCTTTACCATGTCCTTCGATGTTACCGGGAAGTCGTGAAAGATTGGAGTGAGGGAAGCCTCAACATGCTCGGTCATTGTTACTCTCCATTGTGTGCAGAGCGGACTATTGCATGTCTGAAAGGCTCCCTGCAAGGCTCCCTTTACGCAACCCTCCCTTTATTTCAGGGGCGGTTAATGGCGCGGTTGTCCGCCATATCTGCGGCTTATTGCCTCGGCCGCGATGCGCCGCGCCCATATGTCCAGATCGGCCATCGTCGGATTTACGATGTCGAACTGAAAGAGGCCGCGCATCTGCTCCAGCTGTCCCTCATATTGCTTCGTCCGGCCATCGGCCTGATCAACCTCGCGCTCGACACGGACAAGGATGCCCCGGCGCGACACTACCCACCACGCCTCATTCGCAAAGCGGACATCATCCACGATGATGAACGGGAACGGGTTAAAGGCGATATCGTGTGCGAGTGCCTTGATGAAGTAGTTGTTCGACACCGCCCGAAGCCCATGCGTGCCAATGTCGATCATGAGCTGGCGGGGGGTTTTTCCGTCCAGAACGTCAAGGGGACGATCCTTGCCTTCCGTCATGGCCTTGTGAGGGTTTCTGACGCCAACACGAGATAGAGCCAGAGAACAAATGGCGCGGAGAGGCCCCGCAAAGGGGCGGATGTCCGTGGACATGACCCCCTCAGAACAGCTGATCTTGTCGGCTACCAGCTTGGCAAGGGTAGACTTCCCCATATGCGACATGGGCGAATACAGCCCGATAATGACCGGGCCTTCCCGCTCCTGCTCGACAGCAGGGGACAGGGGCGGCTCATTGAAGCCGTATCGGTCCTCCTTGGCTGCTTCCAGCGTGGCGTATGGGGACGGCTGGATTTCCCCATTCATAACCGCGTGGATTGTGTGGGGATCAGGTGCGCAGGTAAGCATGTTCAATGTTCTCCCTCACAGCTTCCATCAGTTCATCGGCAGTCAGGTGCATGTCGCGTGCCAGGTGGAGGATGTCCTCCAGAGTCAAGCGGCCTGCCGGAAGTGCGAGATCGGCCGTCTGATTGCCTTCCATCCCACCCGTGGGGATGTGGAGGGTGGCTTTCCCTGCCGGTCCACTGGTGACGGTGATCGTCCCACGACGACTTGCAGGCTTTGCGGTCAATCCTGCGTCAAAGGACAGGCTATCATCCCGCTTCGGGTTTTCTGGGTAGCGTTTGAACGGCATTGTGCGTGTGTTCTTCTTGTTTGGTGGTTGAGTGGATGGCACCCCACAGGCAATGCAGACCTGCGGGTGTGATGTGCCAGACGCGGCCATGGCCACATCCCAGACGGACGCTGATCAGTCCCTCGGATGCGGCTATGGCAACCTCATCGGCGCTTTCCTTCGCCAAATTGGATTTCGTGGTGAATGGGCTGTCCCATGCCTCCCATAAGATCGGCAGGACTTCGGGCGGGATTAGTGCGTCTCGGCCCATGTGCGGCCGATCTTCGCATCCCCGTTTAGGCGACAGTCAAAGCCGAGAGCCTCGCCTGCGGCTGTTGCCATGTCCTTGCAGACCTGTGCGACTGTCTCAGCAATCTCCGGTGTCCGGCAGGCGATCTGCACTTCATCGTGGACCCACGCGCAGAACGAAAAGTCTCCGCTCAAGCCCCACTTGAGGCCGCGCCGGAGCAGTTCGTCATAGATCATGACAATCCACTGCTTGCAGACGATGGCACCGGCCGACTGAAGCAAGGTGTTGAGGGCCGCGTGAGGCTTTCTGATTGTCAGCCTTCGGCCGTCGATACCTTCGATCCATCCGCGCTCGGCTGCTTCCCGCACCTTGTCGCGCAGCTTGGCCAGCGCAGGCATTCCTTTGAGGAACTGCGCCTTGATGCGCTTGCCTGCCTTTTTCTGTTCAGCTGCGGATGCGTTGGGCAGCACGATAGCGCCGATCAGTTCATCACCGGCCCCATAGAGATAGGCGTAGATGAACGTCTTGGCCTTATCGCGGGTGGGTAGGCCCGCTGCCTTCATGTTGACCGTGTGGACGTCCCCGTCCAGCACGACAGACACATAGGCCCCGTCGTCGTAAATCGACAGGTAATGCCCGAGACAGCGCAGCTCCAGCCCGGACATATCGGCCCCCACAAGGGTCCATCCGGGTGGGACCGTGAACAGGCTCCGGCACTCGAACCCGAAGCCGCCCGCAAGCCCCTTCAGGACGTTCCCATCTCCATCATGGGCAACCTTCATCACCTGAGCGATGTTTGGCCGCTTGTGGGTTGCTCTGCCCGTTACCGCTCCGGCTGTCTCATATTCGCCGTGAATGCGCCCGTTTCGCTCCAGCTTGAGCCAAGCGTTCTTGCCTATGGCAAGCATCCCCAACGCCTTCTCGATGGCGTAATACTCCCGAATGATCGGGATTTCTGGGAAGTCGAGCTTTGCCAGAACAGCATCGTCGAGATTGACGCGCCCTGTCCGGCCGTCACGCGGGGCATCCCAGCCGTATCTCAGCTTCAGGCGCTCGGCCAGCTGCTCCCGGCCTTTCGGCTTCAGAGCTTCCATCTTGCGCTTCTGGAACGGGACGCCCTTCACATACCCACGGACTTTGTTGTTCACCTTGGGTATGATCGTCGTGATGCGCTCGATCGGTGGGAAAGCCCGCTGTATCTGCTCGAACAGCTCATTGCTGCGGGCCGCAAGATCGGCGTAAAGCATGCCTGCGGCTTTCACATCGAACGTGAAGCCTTCCACGGTCATTCTGAAGCACAGGTCCGCAACCCGGCGCTCCAGCTCATAGACACGAGGCGTGATCGTGCCGTCAGCAAACTTCTTGCCGATCTGCCGATACAGGGCCAACGTTACCCGTACGTCCTGCTCACAGTAGGTCTGCATGGCCTTGGTCCAAGTGGACCAGTCGGCATCTTCGCTGAAGTCACCCTTCAGGACGCCGAGCCGGTAGCCCCAAGCCTTCAGGCTGTGGGAACCGATAAGCCTCCCTGGAAGCGTCCCTTGCTTCCAGCGGAACATGTCACCCTGCTTGATTTCCGGCCACAGAATACGGGCCAGCAGCAGGGTATCAACGATCTTTGACCTGTCCCACTTAAGCCCTGTGATCTTCTCCAGCGCGGGGATGTCATAGAGCAGGATGTTGTGCCCATAGAGACGATCAGCCTCATGCAGCAGCTTCAGACCCTCTGAAATGGGCACGTAGCCCGGTTGGTCCGCGCAGCTGATCCACTCCTTTCGGTCTGGGTCATACAGGACGATGGAGTGGATTATGGAAACTTCGTCGAGCAGTCCGTTGGTCTCAATATCGAATAGAAACCTGCGCCCGCTCAATATGCAGGCTCCCTCTGAGGGTCACTGGCAGGCTCACTTTCATCCCGCGAAAACTCGTCCACAGGGTTGTCTCGATAATCGGCCGGATAGTCGAGCAGCCGCCCCGTCTTTGTGTCATAGAACAGCTTGCAGGCCACGCCTGTGGTGCTGAATTGGCGGTTCTTCAGGACGCGAAGTGTGATCAGATTTCGGTCGTGGGCATCCTCTGCCTGCTGATTCCGCTCCAGCGCCACAACGATGTCCGATAGCTGGACGATAGAATGCGAGCCACGGGCATCCCTGAGCGAGATTTGGCCGCCTTCCTCGTGCGACTTTCCGCCCTTATCGCTGCCTTTCGTCAGGTGGCTGACAAGGATCACGCATATCTTCAGCTCTTGGACCAGAGAACGCAGCTTGGTCATGGTCACGTCGATGGCCTTGCGTTCGTCCATCGTGACGATGCCTGATAACATGATGCTCAGGTGGTCCAGAATGATGTATCGGCAGCCACCGGCGAGTGCCAGGTATCTGATCTTGGCGAGGATCACATCAGGATCGACGGACCCGAAACTGTCATAGAAATAGACCCCCTCACGGCCCGCTGTGCGGTCATAGGCGGCCTTCATTGCGGTCCGGTCCACGCCCTTCATGGACACGTCCAGACGCTCACCTACCTCATATCCGACGATGCCGAGGGCAGTTCGATCCGGGCCTTCCTCTAGGTGAATTGCCCCGATGTTCTCGCCACACTTGATCAGATGATGCTCAATCGCGCGGCAGGTGGTGCTTTTCCCTGATCCAGTTCCAGCCAGCAGCGTGACAACGGACGGAATCGGCAGAAGGGGGATGTGCCCCTTCATCATGTCCCACGGAACAACCTGGCCTTCTGGGCCTTTGTAGTTGGTCAGGCGTTCCCACAGTTCGCCACCAGACAGAACGCTGTCGGGCCGCCACGGGTGGGCGTCAAAATTGGCCTGAATGATTGCCTGCACCTTCCCGGCCTTCAGGCACTCATTCGCATCCTTAAGGGGCAGCTTGGCGATGAACGCCTTGCCGGGTGGAAGCACGCTGGCGGCTTCCTCAATCGCCTTCTGTCCCGGTTCGTCGTTATCGAACATAAGGATGATGCGCTCGTATCCGTCGAGCCATTCATAGGCTTCAGACAGGGCCTTCTTTGCGCTCTGGGCACCATCCACCAGGGAGACGACCGGCCAGCGGTTCTGCTGCGCCTGGGACACGCTCAGGGCGTCAATCTCGCCTTCCGTGATGATGATGCGCTTGCCGGAGCTGGGCCACAGGTGCATTCCGTAAAGCGGCTCCGCATCCTTCTTATCGCCCAGCCATGTAAACTTTTTGTCTCGGGTGCGGAGCTTCTGAGCTACCACGCGCCCGGATGAATTGTATTCCTGTGCCACATGGACGGTATCGCCATGCTTGTTTTTGCCAGTCCCATATCCCCACTTCTGGCACGTCTCGGCCGTTAAGCCGCGTGCGGGAATACCAGAGAACTCTAAGTCCTCGATCAAGCCTTTATCGGGCCTCCCTTTCGATTTCTGTTGTGTTTGCTGTGTCTGGCCTTCGTCGGCCCCCACGCGCCTGCGCTGCCCACAGTTGAAGCAATGCGACCACCCTGCATCGTTTACGCTCAGTGCATCACTTGATCCGCAATCTGGGCAGGGCATGTGCGTGGCGATGAACCCTTGAGATTCCGCCAAAGTCTTGGATCGGTAAAAGAAAAGGGCACGCTGTTAGACGTGCCCTTCTCGGTTCTTTTAGGCTGCTGCCGGTGCAGCTGCGGGAGCTGCGGTCGTGGCCGCTGCGGCCTTCACGGGAATGGCCTCATCCACAAGGGACAGGATGCCCGTAACAACCGTGCCCAGCGTGGTGGCATTGATGCCCTTCTTGGTCAGAACGGACGCCAGTTCCGGGTCCAGCGCGTTCGCAACGGATGCGCAGACCTCCAGAGCAACCTTTGCGGTTGCATTCGTGACGCGGCCTTCAATGAAGGTGCAGATGGAACCGAGGATACCTTCGTTCATTTGTTCTCCTTTGTTGTTTTGGATTTCAGGTTTTCGCCGCCCGAAAAAAGCGGCGGACCGCCCATTCGAGGGCAATCTCAAACAGCGTGGTGATGATGCCCAGCACCAGCAGCACCAGAACGGCCCAGAAAGAGGCTGCCACAGGTGCGGTCAGAGCCCCCCAGATCGGGATGGGCGCACCCATATAGTGGAGCAGCGCCAGCAGCCCTGTGGCGACGCTGAGTATGCGGAAAAGGGGTGCGAAAAAATCGAGCATTACTTGCTTGTTCCTGCGAAGCGCCACTTGCCGTATCGACGGCCTGTAAGCGGGTCTTTGTGGGTTTCACGGACAACCGGAAGGCCGATGTCACGCAGTTCCGTGATGCGGCGGGTTAGGGAGCCAGACGACACGCCCTTGGCACGCATAGCGTCCAGGGCGGTGATTGAACCCATCCCGTCGATCAGGGCATAGATGGACCGCGCCAGAGGGGTCAGCTTATGCCGACCCTTCCAGTAGATTTGCGCGACCGTCAGGGGGCGATCAGCCTGCTTCATGCCGCGAGCGGCTGTGATGCGGGACACCTTCACCAGGCTTCCGGCGGCCGTCGCCGTGTTGCTGGAGACGGTGATCGGAGCCAGCTTTTCGCACTCGGCCTCAAGCCCGTCATCAGTTGATCCATCGTCGAAGCGGACCTCCACGACACGACCACGCGAGCCGCCGATACCGTGAACGCGCCCCACAATGCCCGTCTTGCCTATCTGGCTGCTCATGAAGCGGTGCCATGCGGAGATCACGCGGATGCGATCCCCAACGCTCAGGCGCTCAAAAGCGGGCTTCCGCGCTTCCGGCACGACTTCAAGATAGCGGGCCGGACCATAATCGGTGATGCCATTATCGAAGCGCACAAACACCATGCCCCGGCCGCGCATACGCACGACACCCGTCATTCCCTCGAAACGCGGAAGCCACGCGCCACCAGCCACCTCGAGATGGACACGGGTTCCTTCCGGCAGGCCGATAACCTCAACATCGTCGGGGTAGCCATAGTCGGTTCCGCCGTTTTCGAAACGGACATCCACGAAGCCCCGCTCCCGCCCGGTGACTTCCCCGACCTGTCCTTCATATTCCGTTTCGAACAAGCGGTTGTCGCGCTTCACACGGACTTTCGCGCCGACGATCAGAAGGGATTGGTTGCTGTTGTTGCTGGTCATGATTGACTGCTTTTCTCGCTGTGTGTGTTTGAGCGGCTATGCAGGCCGCTGCGGGTTGGCCGGAACTATTCCAGCCATTCAGGCGGGACGGTCGGACCTTTCGCGTAGGGAATGCCGTGCTTTTCGCACCATTCCCCATACGTGGTCTTTGCGCCCTTTCTGATCTTTGACCTCGGGTTGTTGAACAGGATGCGGATGTCTGCGTCAGGGTATGCAGCCTTGACGCATTTCAATTTCATCCGGTCCTCATCATCCCAGAAGCCTTTTATTTCGAGACAGACGCCGTTACCCAGAACATAGTCGGGGTAATACTTCTGCGGTGGCCGTTGGTATGAAAAATGCTTCCCAGCATTACTGACAGGGTTCTTTGATACCTGCGCTCCGGCTTCCTCAAGGTGTGCCAGAACGTCCCTCTCAAAGCCGCTGTCGAACTCCCCTTTCGACTTGAGCTGTCCCTTCGCCCGCATCAGTCCATAGACGCTGCGCCGTGTTGCCACGGTTAGAAGGGCACCTCGTCGTCCAGATCATCACCGGACCCACCGGACGCGCCCCCATCGGACCCGGAGAACTCGTTGGCGTAATATGCCCCTTCCTCGTCGTCGGAATCATCGTCAGGTGTGAAGCCCGTGCTGGAGTATTCGACCAGCTTGATCAGCTTTACCGCGATCAGATCGACGCCAATGTAATTCTTGCCCTGAAACTCGGTTGGCTTCAGAGCAATGCGCAGACGAATGGTGGAACCATTACCAATGTCAGGGGGGTTCTTGATGGGTTTGCTGCGGGCATCCACGACAGGGATCACCACCTTCTCGCCAGTCTTACGGGTTGCGTAAGCCTTGGCCGTGATGAAGACCTTGCCGTCCTTTTCCTTGAACGGACCGTTGATGCCCGCCTTGATCTGCTTGGGCGTGAACGTCTCGGCCTTGAAGTCCTCGACGATCTTGGTCAGTTCGGCCAGACCTTCCCCATCGAGGATGATACTGGCTTCCTGTTTACCCGTGCCCTGGCCGTTAAAGGTGGTCTCACGCCCCAGCGTGATGAACCGGGCCAGACCCTTCGGGGTGGTGACTTTCAGCTTGTCGCTTGCCATTTGCTCCTTTCTTGTCCGGTTTGCGCCGTCCGTTTTTGTGCTTGTTGAAGTGTTTCATCGGTTTGCGTCTCCACGCTTTTGCAGGTTCACCCGTGATGCCGACCTCGGCCGCCAGTGCGTTTGACAGGGTGTGAATGTGTTCCTTCGGCATATCGCTCAGGTCTGAAACGGTCCCGTCAGCCGTTGCCACCGTGAGGCCAGAGGCCCCACGACGAACGATGATGTTATGCTTCGGCATTGTTGCCCTCACTGGCCGGAACCGTCTGAATGGCGGGCAGGCGGGTCAATGCGGCCGCGCACATAGCCGCGATTTCGGCATCACCCGTGTGCAGGGCAAGCGCACGCATTGCCAGAACTGCACGAGCCAGCAGCGGCCCACACTTCACCAGATTGAGGGCCACAAGAGGGTCCATGGTGTTGTCGCGGGTGGTCGGCGCAGCCACGAAATTCCCGAACCGCGCCAGAGCGCCCAGCTCATCGCCACTCACGATCACCGCGAAGGTATCTGCCTCAAGGGCGCGAGCGGTTAGAGCTGCGCTTCCAAGGCGCGTCACCAGCCGGTGGAATGTCTGAGCCAGCGCGGAACGGGCTGCCCAGAACACAAAACTGGGAACTGCAAGCACCTTCGTGAGTGCTTCAGCTTCCTCCAGGTGAACCCCGATCAGGAAACCATCATCGGTTTCTGCCACATCGCATTCGGCGGGAAAGCGGATGATGTCGGCGCGGCCTTCTTCCACGGTAAGCCCTGTCTCCACTTCCGGCTCCGGTTCGCCAGCAGCTTCATCGGCCGGAGCATCGGGGTCGGCATCGTCGTGGTCCATGAGAATGTGCCCTTCACGGCCGCTTGCTGCATTGCCTCCCTCGAACTCAAGGATGATGTCCTGAAGGCCGGGGTAGCGTGACTGCATTGCGGGAAGATTGGCGGCAATGTCGCGCTGGACCATTGCCATGTATTCGGGTGTAAGATCGTGTTCGGGCATTTCTAATGTCCTGCATTGTGTGTGGATTGCGGAAACACGCGCCGGACACCGGCAAGGAACAGTGCAGTTTCCTGCCAGCGTTCTGTCCAACGCATGTTATGCAAATATCAGCTCTAAATGCAGAAAACCCCCGATAACCTATTGGATTATCAGGGGTTTTTGTAATATCACGCGAAGGCGTATTTAGCTTTCAGCAGCACGCGAAGATCAAGGTCTCCTTGAGGGGGCGGTGGCTGCAATTTAGCCTTCCCTTCATCGCTCAGGACGGCCATTGCCCTCTCATATATGTCCGCCAGCGGACTCCAGTTCTCATACAGGGCCACCATCTGCTCCCGTGTGATGTGGGACAGATCGTTGGCATTGCCTGCATGGCTGGCGAATGAGTCGTGGATCACCAGCATATCCAGATGGCCTGCGTCAGCCATGGCATTAACGGTCATGGTCAGATGGGCCGCATCGCAGGCATGGATCACGTTCGGACTGATTGCGGACTTCTGGGCAGACTTGTTCACGCGCTTAGGGTCTGGCGCGTAGGTAAGAAGTTGCAGCTGGGCCAAGAAGGTGCTGCCGACCATTTCCGAACGACCCATCCAGCCATCCCACTTGATGCCTGCCGGTGCCAGCATGGCCCGCACAGGCGTGGCCACTTCCTCTGTCGTACGCTGTATCATGGGAAAGCCCGTGGGCGTCACCATTTCAACGCCCTTGCTCTCGCCCGCCAGAACCGATGCGGCATGTTGAAGCCAGCTCATTGCCGCGCTGACGTTCGGCAGAACAGCCTTCGTCGCTTGGTATATAGCCTTGCCCAGATAGGTGGACGCCGCTGCCCCTTCATCTGCCCCGAATGCGTGCTGGTCGTCCTCTCCGGCCATGACGCGCAGGGACAGGCCGCTCATGTAATCGTCCCGTATCTGCTGGCTAAAGCCATAAGCCACGGCTGAATAGCCGAAGGTCATGACCGGGCGTTTTACGATGGAACGGGTGATGCCCACCCCCATCCACTGTGCGGCGGCTGCCTTCATTTTTTCGGCGCTGAGGCGGTCCAGTTCCGCTTTCTCGGCATCCGTCATGACAATCTTGGCGTCTCCAGCCCGCGTCCTGGCCGCTTCATTGATCGTGTCGATCTGGTGGCTGATCTGGTCCAGGTAGTCAGACGGGTCAGCTGCCTGAAGCCCCTTGGCGTCCGCCTCGCAAATGCTCTGGCATTCCTTGGCGACCTCAGCATAAAGATCGTGGGGCCGGTCAGGGTCAACCAGACACACATGGACACCTTCAGGTGCCCGCGTCGCCGCGCTATAGTGCTGGACGCCCGAATTAGACCCGTCCAGCGCCACGGGTATGCGTGATTCATACTTGGCCGGATCAGGGTCGTCCAGCGCACGGATCAGGTCACAGCAGGCCGCATAGAAACTGAAAGGGGCGTCGGCTTCCTGCCACATGCGGGAGGCTGAAGGGGCCGCAACCATTGCACGGATCAGGTGCAGATTATCGTCCACCCACCGGACGCGGACCTCGAACGGCTCCTTGCTGACCTTCTCAAAGTCCCCGGTGTTGGCCACATGAACTTTCAGCCAGAACAGCCCATGCTCGCCTAACGGTTTAGCGTCATAAAACTGGATCAAAGCCTTCGTGGCATCGCCCCGATGATGGGAAAAGGCCGGTGCAGGATACACACGGCCTCGAAAGTCCAGCATATGCGGCTGGTAAAAGGGCATACCAAAGGTCAGCAGCAGGTCAGCCTCATAGGTGTCCCGCTCCCACTGTGCTATGCCTGCGGGTATTCCCCCATTGATGGACAACGCCTTGTGCCTGCGCTGCATATACCGGGCACGGTCCCTCTTGGTCCAAAGCGAAATGCACCCAGGCACACGCGCGTCAACGTGCAGCGGCGTGCGCAAGGGGGTAACGTCCGGTATGTGAATGCCCGCATCCCACACGTGCTTGCGCAACGCGAGCGCATCAGGATTAACGGACAGGCGTACAGACTGGAGGCTGTTCACGGCCCGAAGCACGGGCTTCATGGTGCCCGCACGAATGGCCTTATTGATGGCTGTGCGCGATTCAGGGCATTGCTTACGGACCAGCGGTAGAAACTGCTGCATCTGGCTGGTCAGATAGGCCCCGCTGCGTCGGTTCTTCCACGGAAGCGGCCGGACAAGCATAGGTCGGAACGGTGGCGAAACCATCAGGTTACTGCCTTCGACATCGTTCAGCAGCTCATTCGCTTCCTTGGAAAACCCGGCGCGGTATTTCTTCAGCTTTCCTTCCGTTTCTGTCAGGCGGAACAGGCAGGTGACGCTGGCCGCATTCCACAAAGGTGCGCCCATCAGCACGCGCGTGCTGTCGTCCCACGCAGATTCCCCTATGTCGGATTTCTTGGCCCGCAAACCGCTGCGGCCCCGCTTCAGGGGTGCATTCGCCTGAATGGCATCCAGTATCCCGCCCAGCTGGAGCAAGGTGTAGGTCAGCGTGGCGCGAGAATAAGCTGCATTCCACACGCATTGCAGGGCTGCGGACGCAACGGTAGGCAGATCAACCCGTTTCAGGACAGAATACCACGCAGGACGCTTACCGACCTTGCCCGTATCATAGTGATCCAGCTGGGCCTGCAAAAAGCCTGCCACCAGCGCGACCATTACCGGCATGGTCAGCTTTTCTGCCCGCGTGGCCAGCCCGTTAATGGCTGCCCGTGCATCGCGTATGGACGCCCGTTCGCGCCCCACAAGAAGCGCGTTATGCTCGCGCTCTATCTGCGCGGCCTCAAGAGTAGTTGCCATCTGACAATCCTCGTATGTGTGCCGGGGTAGGTGTGCAGCCTAGCCCCGGCGTATGTGTGTGCGACCGGAATGCCCTCATCCCATTCTGTGCAGGAACAGAACGAGAACAAGCCATGGCAACCCTTAGCGCATTCGCATCAGGGTTGGGAACCAAAAAGTGCCCTCCCAGATATGTTTCAGAGCATGAGCATTGGCGCAACCCTGTCCGTGATAGAAAGTGTTAGTGAGTGCGGCAATTTTATACCAGCATCTCCACTAAACCCTGCCCCGGTGGGGTTAATCGCAGCAATATCCCCGCATCGGTCCTTACCCTATCAAGATACTGAATAGGTGTTATTAGATTCTGCTTTGCCGCTGGGGGCGCTTTTGGTCCCATCAGGCTGATACACGCATCGTAAACTGTTGTTTTTCCACAACCGAGCATGGGGGCCACGTTCTGCTCCAACAAGCCGGGGTAAACATACGTGGCCATCAGCACTGACACCTGAATGGGGCTTAGTCCTAATTCCTCACGGTTCTTGGTAAAGAACGCCAGCACGCGCTGGACGCGGGCCTTTTTGTGTTCTTCATCGACCATGGTGAATGCTCCCGTTCAGTTCCCTTTTGCGTATAGGGAATATGGGCGCAGGCGTCTAGGGCAAAAATGTCCAGCCCATCTTGGTTTTCAGGATTGGCTCAATAAAGGCGAACATTGCTGCAACCGTGGCCATTTTCGCGGTTGCACGGTCCCGGCTCCTTTCCAGGGACACGACACGATCTTCCAGTTCCGGCACGACCTCGATGCGCTGTTCCACGCTGGCAATGCGTTCACGAATATCCGCCAGCCCCAGCAGGACTTCAGTTTCAAAGGTGTTCTGTCCCACGCTCATGCCCAGAAATACCCGGTCGCAGGCTGGACAGCCGTGGGGCCGCCAAGCGTATCCATTTCCTGATTGACGTTGTTCAGCGTCGTCACTTCCTGCTGGTAACGCTGCTCGAAGTTGGCTTCCTGATCCATTGCAAAGAAGTTGGCTGCATAGCTCAGGCAGGCGAACAGCAGGCATTCAGGGGACAGCGCCAGCAGTTCGTTGCTGTCCGTATCGGCATTAAGGGGCTGGAACTTCGCGTAATACACAAGCCGCGCATAGGACTGCGGATAGGGCCGGAACAGAATGTCTCCCTCATTACGGGCAAACACAGCCCCACGTCCGGGCTGCTTTGGCAGGCGCAGAAGGTGGGCGTAGCTTACCGGCTGGCAGCTGGTGTTGTCGGCTTCCACCTGGCGCATGATCAGGAAGTCAGCGGGGATTGGAATGGACTGGATGGGGGTGCCTGCGGTGGCCTGCACTGTCAGATCGCGCTCCATCTGTGCAAGGCGCAGATCACGCTGACAGCGGGCGAGGCCGCGCTTAATGATCATGTTTGCCTGCTGTGTGGAAATATCAGTGCGGTTCAGCCAGTCCGTCATGAAGTCGCGGAAGGTTCCCAGCGTGAAGTCGCTATCGGGAATGGGCATAAGATCAGGCATTATACCGCCTTTTCCGTGGCGAGGAATGCCTCAAGGCCATCATGCTTCAGCTTACGGACGATAGCCTTCTCGTCCTCCATCCAGATATTGAAGCCCTCTTTCAGCCATTTGGTGACGAAAATCGCCGGGATGGACGCTACGCGCTGTAGTTCGCCGCATCGCTGCGCAGACGATCCGATGCGGTATTCTTTCAGTTCGTCTAGGAACTGCTGCGGGATGTCCTGATACTGCCGGAACAGCAGTCCATCCGCGTTTTCTTGGATGTCGAGCGCAACCGCGCCCGTGTTCTGCTTTATCGTTCTCTCCTTACTCTGTGGGCGGTGGGCCGGGAAATGGATATGGCCTCATCGGCTCATAAACGTCACGTTGGCCGTTCCTGTCCCTGAGCTGGCCTGAATGGCCACCACGTCACTGGTGCTGCACAGGAAATATTCGGGCACGTTCGCAGGCATAAGCATTTCGCCCAGCTTCCCGATGGCGACTGTGCTTGCAACGCTGCACACAATACGCACGACCCGCGAAGATGGGACCGGAGCCTGCACTGTGGTCGGGGCGGATGCGGATGTGGCCACGTTCACCGTTGCGATTGGTCGGAATGGGATCATTTTTGTTGGTTTCCTCTCAAAAAAGAAGGCCCCCTTTATTTCAGGGAGCCTTCTGGTTGGCGGATTAGGCCAGGTTGGTGATCAGGGCCGAAGCCTTGTAGTTCGCGTGCTGAAGGCCGAACTCGCCCACAATCATCTGGCGCTCGCTGTCGCCTGTCTTGGCCAGCGGGACGCGCTGCCAGTTGTCATAGACAGCCAGCTTCCACATCTTCGGATCGAACAGGAAAGCATCCTGCGCCCGCTGCCAGCGGTTCAGCGTCACCTTCTGGGTGCCGTAGGGGGAGCGGTAAACGTCCACAACGTTCGTCAGGGACGTGCCCTGGCCGGTATCACGCAGGCGGCCGGTGTCGATCCCCGAAGGGGTGGTGTAAGCCATATCGGCCACCTTGCGGGCATCCGAGGGCTTCACAGACAGGACCGTGGCCTCGCCACCGCTGTTGTAGAGCAGCTCATTGGCGGACAGGATCAGGTCTTCATTCAGCGGGCCAGCAACGGCCGCCGTGCTGCCTTCAGCCGGGGTGCCAGCCGTGACCACCATGGACGGGTCAATCTGGGCCTGCACACCCGCGAACTGACGGGCAACCGTGTCCGAACCGGCCACCATGGTCTGCGCGGTTCCGACCAGTGAGTATTCCAGATCAGTCTTGATCGCACGCATGGCGCGGACAGCCTGATAGGCCAGCTCCTTGGCGCGTCCGTAGGTGGACATCTTGTTGGCAGAGCGCGACACCTTGAAGGACTTCACAAGAATCTGCGTGGTGTTGGAACGCATTTCCGTGGGCGTCAGGGTGATGTCGTCGGGGTCTGCACCTTCCACCTGCGCGTTCACACCGGCCGGTTCAAGGTGATCTTCCTGCCACTGGTAAAGGGTGTTCTTTACAGTCTTACCGCCTACGCTGGACTGGAAAGGCGTGTTATAGGGGTCAATGTTCGAGATAACATCCGACACATCCTCGCGCTTACCGACCTGATCGTAGGTATCCATCTGGGGCAAATAGGTTCTCCTTTATACTGACGTAATGTTTGTTATCGAAAAGGCGCGGTTTTTATTCCGCTGCGCCCCAGCGGCTCATGAGTGCGTCTGCTGCATCATCCAGATCGCCGGTGTTGCGCAGGCGCTTCATGGCGTCTGTCTTTGTGCTTTTGCCGGACTGGCTGGTTGCCTGTGTCCGCATGGCTGGCTTTGCGCTCGCAGTTGCGGGCTTGGGTGTTGCCTGTTGGGCGGCCTTGGCACCCTGCGAGTAGCGCATGGCCATATCCAGAATGCGGAACTGTGCCGGGTCTGTCAGGTCATTCAGCGCGGACTGGTCCAGCCCCATGCTGGTGCCCCATTTGATCAGGTCCGCATGGCGCTGCTGGTTGAAGCCCGGAATGCCGGTGGCAGGGTCCGTGAGTGCCTTTGCACATGCCTGCGCAGCCGCGAGCTTGGCCTGATGCTGCTGCTGCGTCAGCTGGGGAGCCTCGAAATTGAGGGCTTCCTTCGCCTTTTGCATGTCTTTGAACGCCTGATCGGCCATTGCGCCGAACTGCGCCCATTCCTCTGGTGTGGAATTGGCCTTGATGGAAGCCACATCTGCCGTGGCAAACTGGTTCCAGCGAGCTTCAGCGGCCTGCGCCATGGACTTCAGGCCATCGACATGGCGCTGCGCCACCTGCTGGAGCTTGACGGCATCCTGCTGAAGTGCGGCAGCACGCTGATCAAGGGCGTTCGACCGGCCCGCAATGGCCCGAAGATCGCCCATGGTCATTTCGGTATCCCCGACCTTTACCTTTCGGTCATCGGGTATATCGTCGGCTACATGGTCAGCATTTCCATCCTGCCCATCTGCCGGTTTCTCCGCGCCTTCCTGCGATCCTTCTGAGCCTTCAGGCGCGTCTCCATCGCCTCCCGATCCGTCCGTTCCTTCGCCTTCCTGCGGGGTGCCTTCCCCCTCAGCTCCAGCGTCTCGTCCAGCATCAGGTGCATTTCCGGCTTCCGGCTCATCTTCAGTAACTCCCCATTTGGCGAGCAGCGCATCAGCGCCACCGTCAATATCAAGGCTGGTGTTTTCACCAGCGTCTCCCATGTTTTCAGCGGGCATAAAGTTGGTTGATTTCCTCGTCGTTCAGCAGTTGTCCGGCCTTCGCCAGTTCTTCCTGCTGCGCCTCTGCGGCTTGGATTTGATCTGCGACGGCTGCCCACTCGCGCAGCACTCCGAACACCTCACGGATGGCCGCTACCTTGCGGTAGAGGGCTTCGCGGGCTTCGTGGTCGCCCGGTTCAGTGGCGAATAGTTGCTGGGAGTAGGACAGCCCCAATTCATCGAAGGCGGCCGCAATCGGGCCGCTATCCAGCGCGGCTTTTGCGTTCAGACCGCGCTGGAGTAGGTGGGCTTCATTGTCGTGTGTGTGCATCAGTCTTTCGGCTGGACAGCCACAGGCTTGGCCTGAGCTGCTATGTCGTGTGCGCGGTGCTGTAGGGCGACTTCAGCTGCATCCAGACCGACCTGGTGCTGGAACTGGAGGACGCGAAGGTTCGCCTGCTGCTCTTTCAATGCCTGTCCGGCCTGAACGGTCTGCATCTTGCCCTGCGTCTGGGCAGCTTTGATCTGAGCATCGCTGTTGACCTTGAGGGCCTGATTCTCCGCCAGCTGTTCCTTAACCTGCATTTCACGTTCCGCCAGATCGGCCTGCTGCTGCTGTTCGGCGCTAGGCTGCGGGGGCGGAATGGTTGCGGGGTTCTTCAGATAGTTAGAGACATCATAGACACCCTGATTTTCCAACATCCGTTTCCAAGCATTGAACCGCTCGGTGACTGTGTAGATCGGTGACATTCCCGGCTGTGAAGATAGGAACTGATCCATCTGGAATAGCTGCTGGGTTTCTTTGTCGCGTTCGCCATAACCAATCGCCAACGTTACGGAGACATCGCGCCGAGACTTCCAGCTGCTCGGATCGACAGACACGTAGGTGCCGCACACGTCGATCACCTTCTGCTGCTGTTCGTTCTCAATGATCAGCTGATAGACAGCCACAAACAGCTCACTCAGGAAGTCCGAGAAGTTGCGGGCCATCATCTTGGCGCGGGTCTGACCCATGCTGGCCATCTGAGAGACAAGATCGCTGCTGTTCTGGCTGCTGATCACGTCCTTATTGATGCCCTGGGACAGATCAGTGGTGCCGGTGATCGCCTCTTTGTTGGCATCCATCGCATTGATCGTCTGGAACACGTAGGGGTTCAGCGAAGGCTGCGGCAGAGGCGCAAGGGCGTCCGGCCGGGTCACATTCACAATGCCGCCTATCCGGTTCTCGATCAGCTCGCGCGGGTTCACCAAAGCGCCCCGCATCACCTGATACCGTGGGTTGTTCGTGATCAGGCTGTGATCCACGACCGTCCGCGTCAGCAGGGTTTTCACCATCTGGATTGGCGCAACATGACTGGCAAAGCAGTCACCATAGAAGCGGTGCGGCACACGCATGGGAACGTATGCGTGGAACGGATGCCTTGACACCTTTTCCATCTTCAGGACTGTGGCGGTCCCCGCGAGGACGACATGCCACAAGTCTTGCTGGCCATTACCGTCACCGTCGAAACGACCGTAACAGTCGAACACAGAGATTTTCTTCAATCCCTGATCCTGAGATGTCTGGTCCGCAATCCCTGTCTCGACAGAGAAGAACCGCTCAGACACTTCAGGATCATAGGCAAGGAAATCATCCGTGAACTCTTGTATTTCGTCCAGAGCTTCCTTGTCGTAACCATCCTCCAGAAGATCGGCCTTCGTTTTCATCTGCCGACGGTAAACGATGTCCGCCGTATCCATTGAAATGGCTCGGCTTGATATTCCGAATTCTTCCGGTGGAACCGGCTCTATACTCGCGCGGGAATTATCCTCCTGCTGGTTATACGATACCGTTACCAGTTCTGTATCGGGGTCTGTCTTAACCTCGGCATCCGATATATTCGCCGTCCGGCTTAGTTCCTGTATCTTCAGGCCAGCCGCGTTTGGATCAAGATCACGCAGGACATACGGGACAGTCTGGACATCCTTTTGCCACCACACCTGCACAAGCCCCACGCGAGCCATAAGACCATCATGGATAACATCGTGCATGATCTGGAAACCCTTGTTTTGCCGGAAAACGGCGTAATCTGTGTAAAGGGTTGCCTGAGTGGCTTCCTGCACATCCGCGTCGTTCTGTGGCGCGAACCGAATGGGCCGTACGTTGCCCGTGAAGGTCTCCAGAAGGGCAGCTTTTCGGGATTCAACAGCGTCAAAAACATCGCGCGACACGAATGAATTATTACCGTTGTGCATCGGGCGCGGCTCTTGACCGGCGTAATACCGCGCGGCATGTAACCGCCCTTTTGCCAGCATACTATCCGTCCCGATGATTGAGGCGTCTATTCGCTGCCTTATTAGGGTGGCGACATCCTCTTTACTGAGGGCGCTTGACTTGGCCATCAGCAATTCTCAACGTAAAAGTCGTCAGTAACCGTGATCGGACTCCATTTTTCTTCATAAATGTGATTGGCTAACGCGAGGGCCATGACAGCATCGTCGTGAAATGGCTCGCCGTTGATGTCCTTGCCGTTTTCTGCGGTCATTCTGCCGTTTTCATCGACAATATACGTCCGCATTTCTGAGAGTATAACGGGATCAGGTATGATTATTGATCGCGCATATACTTCCGTTCTCAGCTCGTCTATAATCATCGGCTTGGTCTTTGCTGTAGTAGCAAACCCGAGCTTTGTCTTGTATTCCTGCGTTATTTCGTCAACCGTTTCCTCAAGGAAGAAGTTCGGATAAGCCAGGTCTCTGCCCAAGCGGGTGCAGGTAAGAAGCCCGTGGTTATTGCTTTCAACTACTATACGGGCGGTGTTATACTTTTTCCCGAGCGCCTCCAGAACGTCAGCGTACGCTTCTGGATTGATGTGGGCGCGGTATCTGGCAACAACGCGACGTTCGTCATCCAGCACCACAGCCACGCTATAGTCGCGGCCCTTGATGCCCATGGCAACGTCTGCGCCGATGAAGTAGCTGGCCTTATCCTTCGGCTCTGACCATACCGCCAGATCACCCCTGCTGTTCTCACGGAAGCCGACACCGGGAACCCAACCATATGCCGTGAAATCCCGGCTCATGTGCGTCTCGCGCATCCACTCGACTGCCTCAGTGTGGAACACTGGGCTGCCAGTCGTCAGAAAGGCTTCCTCTGCACAGCAAGGATATTCCTGCTTGAACAAGTCCTCCCCGCTCTGGGCAATTTCTCGCCTGCGGAACATGATTTGCTCGTCGTCTAGGCCATACCGGGCGACCAGTTCATCTTCCTGCGGGGTCCGCTTAAATCCTTCCGGCACCGGCACACGGTATTCGTCGGTAACAAACCACGGGATGAACACCGGGCGGAACCCGTTGGTGCCCGCCACAGCACCACGCCACAGGTCTGCGAACACACCCGACATGCCATTGGCCGTACTCTCGACGAACACATGCGAACCGGGGCGAGGCGGGACCGCCTTCATCAGACCGTTGAAGTTTGCCTGTGCCGATGTCTTGGGCCAGAAAGCGACCTCGGAAAGATGGGCGTTCTGGAGCGTCTCGCCTCGGGCAATATCATCGCCGCCTGCGGTAACGACCAGATATGAACTGTCCAGTTCTGAAAAGGACAGCTCACGCTTGCTCTTGTATTTCCTCGCGGGCCGGATGGCTGCCGGTGTG
The DNA here is from genome assembly GCF_021295395.1 of Komagataeibacter sp. FNDCR2. NCBI lineage: Bacteria > Pseudomonadati > Pseudomonadota > Alphaproteobacteria > Acetobacterales > Acetobacteraceae > Komagataeibacter > Komagataeibacter sp. FNDCR2. Next base: position 16,837 of record NZ_JAIWOU010000004.1, on the reverse strand, counting down.
CTGTCATAGAACCGCTTGGTCATGTCGAACAGGGCGGACGTTGACTCCGCCTTATGCGCGACCACCAGGCTTTTCGTGGCCTCATTCATGGAGGTCTGCTGGTAAAGGCACCCATTGATCACCGTGGATATGCCCTGCTGTCGCCCCTTCAGGACGATGATACGGACATACCCCAGCTCTCTCCGCTGCCTCTCGACGTGATCCAGAAAGATCGCCTGAGCGCGGTTCAGGACCAGAGGCTTGATCTCTGCGTCCTTGGTCCTGATCTTTAGGATGCGCGGGGCATAATACCTGAAGTCGTTTTTCAGGCGCTTCAGCACCCGCGCAACGGTCGGATCAATCAATCAATCGTCTGGATTATCCGAACCGGCATCTTCGTCTGCCAGACCACGCAGGAAGTCCTCGGCCGTCTGGACGACAACGGACTGCTTCGTCTCGGGCTTGGCCATCGTGAAGTCCAGCACCTTGCTGGCAGCCGAAATTCGGTCCTTTGTAGACTCCAGCGGCTTGCCTTCAGCATCACGCGCGACCACGATGGACACCAGCTCGATCAGGGCCTCATTGCCCGCTATATCCTTCTTGACGATGCCGTTATCCAGCATCTTTTCAACCATTCCCTCTGCCTCCTTTCTGGCTTCAGAGCGGAAGTGGGCAAGACGACGACGACCGGCTGGGCCTCGATAGCCGAGGCGTCCACCCTTCTTTCGGCCGGACTTAACCGCTCCGGCGCGGTTTAGAGCGAGGCTCTTTTCCCGTGCTTTTCGCAGTGCTTCCAGATTTTCGGGGCTTCCCTGCCATTTCCGTTTCGGCGCTTCGTTCGTCGTCGCTTCCTTGCTCACATCCACTGATCAATTCCTTTATGTGTTCCCTTACGGCGTGGCAGCTTGCAGGGAGGGAGATTGACATGGATGCCCATGGCGTGTTATTCTCGACCTCTTTTAGAGCTGCGACGCGATTTGTTGTGCAAATATCAGCTCTATATGCGAGAAAATCGCATAACTCGCTGATTTCGTTCAGTTTTTCGATACTCACAGCTTATCCTTTCTTGCCGTATTGGGTGAGTGGGGCGAGAGCTATCAGCGCCTCCCTTTGGGCCGTTGGATCGGCAATCTTCTGAAGCTCGGCTGCCAGCAGCGCCCCACGTTCATCCGGGCTTTTCCCTGTGGCCACAGCCATGGCTGCGTCCCGAAGGTGCGGGTATTGCTTGATAATCTGGTCCCGATGCAGGACAGCCTGATCAATCGCGGCCTGATAGGACTGCGGATTACGGACCACGGACGGTCCCTGAGAGGCTCCCTGAGAGGCTCCCTGTGATGGCGTGGCTCGGCCCGTAGCCTTGGCCCACGTCCCGTTGCGGACATGCTCGCTTATCTGCTCACGCAGGCCATTCATTACGGACGGGTCCACAACCGCGTTCGGTGACAACAGGCTGTTGATGTCTGCATCCGTAAGTGCCCCGCCACGGCTCTCGTGCATGTTCATAATGAAGTGCTTCACATCGGCCGGATTCACCCCACCAGCATCCCCGGACGTGCTTGCCACATGCGTCAACCAGCCCGGATAACCGCCTATAGTGGCCTTGACCAATGAAGTCGGGCGAGGGGGTGCGGACGGTCCCTTTGACGGTCCCTTATCCGGGCCTTCGGCTGGTCCAGCCCCAGATGTGGACGGTCCCTGCGATGCTCCCTGTCCGGGCTGCGTGGGGGTAGCTTGAGCGGCTTGGGCTGCTTGCGTTGCTGGGCGCGGGTCCGGTCGAGAACCCATAACACGGGCGGCCATGGCCTGCTTCGCCCGCCCCGACAGTGCGGCTTTTACGGCTGCATCATCTGCAAGTCCCTGCATGAGAGAGGGATCAACAGACGTTCCGACACCCGCCCGCGCGGCCACCCTCTGCTTCGATGCGATGGCCTTCAAAACCGGCGGAGTGCCCAAACCCAGAAGGCTATCCACTCGCCCCCCTACGGATGTGGCCGCATTTGCCAGGGTGCGACCACGCAGGTAGTTCAGTCCGGCTGCCATTCCCGTGGCAGCACCAATCCCACCTTCTGCACCCGCAAAGTGGCCGACAGCAGTTCCAGACAGGGCTGGAACGGCGGCAGTCATGATTGCCCGGAGCGCCCGACCTGTTGTGCCCCCGGCGTTCATCTTCTTGCCGTTATAGGCCCCGATGTTGAGTGTCTGGAGACGATCAAGGATTGCGGCCTTCGTCTGCTCGGGCATCACCATGTCGTTGATCTGGTCGCGGAAGGTATCCAGATAGCCGTTGTCCTCGCCATTGTCGGCCTGATTGCGGTTATGGTTGGTCGCCTCTTTGAGCGCATTCATCAGCGTGGTGTGCTGATCCTTGTCCACGCCGCCGTTCTCAGGCCCCAGCTGCCGAAGGCTCTTGAACAGCTGGACCATGTTGGCTTTGCCATTATCCAGATCACCCTTCACAGTGTCGGACAGTTCCGTTTCCGGGTTATCCTTGCTTCCTGCGGCCCGGAGCGGGCCAAAGAAAGACGCAAAGTTGAGCGCACCCAGCGAGCGTGATCCTTCTGGGGACAGGCTTTCGGGTGCGCTGATACCCTGCCGCTGGACGTAGCTGCGGGCCGCATCCAGAGCTTCCCCCGTGTTCATATCCGGGTTCGCCTGCTTGATCCGGGCAAATGCCTCATTGTTCGCAGCGATCCACTTGTTCCGGTCGGCTACATACTGCTTCACTTCCGGCAAAGACTGGACAAACTCCTTCCCAGCCCGTGCAGGATCGACAGCACGCTGCGCAGTCTGTGCGGTCACTCCAGCCGTGGCTTTCGCACCCGTCACGCCCGCATGTGTCAATGCCCCCGTCAGGAAGGCGTCGGCAGCCTTCTGATAGGCACCTCCAACGTTCTCGGTGGGAGAGCCTTGATAGGCGTTCGATGCACTGTCCATGAGGGATGCGATCGAGCCTTTGGCACCCGTGTTGATCATACCCTTCAGGATGTTCGCCTCTGGGCCGCCAAGGGAGTAGAGGGCAGTCTGTCCGGCCGCATTGGCCAGGTCTGTGTTCGTCAGGCCGTTGCCTGTTTCCAGCCCCGCTGCCTTCTTGCTCTGCTGGACGTTATCCGCCGCGAGCATCCCCTGCATACCCAACATGGGGATCAGAGACGCACCACCAGTAACCGGAGCAGCTGCGCCAAGCGCCAGTGTGGCTCCGAGGGGGCCTGCACCTTCTGCTGTCGAGTAGCCGAGAGACTTTAGAAAGCCCCCCACACCCTGCGTTTTCAGGGCATGGACAGGTGAGGGGTCCACATCGGCAGGGTGCTGATAGTTCTGGGCCAGGTCGGCCCGCTGATCGTCCGAAAGGGACTGGAGCGCGTTGGCCGCATCATCCACCAGACCGACATGACCGGCCTTATTCTCGGCTGTTCTGATCAGTGCCGATGAGCCACCCGCAAGGGCTGCTGGCAGTCCGTGGATGATGCTCTGGGCGGCTGCGTGCCCCATGCCCGACAGGCTGCTGCCAAGGCGCGACAGGAAGCCGGGGGACGTATTGGCCTGAAGGCTCCCTGAATTTGAGGGAGCTTCGGATGGGTCTGGTCCGGGGTTTTCCGGGTCCACAGCAGTCCCATCCGGGCTTTTAACGGTCGCTATGATGTCATCGACCGTTTTCTGCTGATCTTCCGGGGATAGGTGCGTGAAACTGTCGTCAACAGTCACGCGCCCCACCCCGTCGATGTTCAGTGTGGGCAATTATGCTCCTTTTGTCTTACGGTGATAGGGACCAGCCCACGCCTGTGCTGCTCTTGCCGGAAAGCCCCGCTGGCTGCTGCTGTGACGGTCCCTGCGAGGCTCCCTGAATGGTCTGCGCAGGTGCCGACTTGATGCCCAGCAAAGCCCTGAGCTGCGGATCGACCTGCTTCATGTCGTCATAGTTCAGCGGCTCATATTTGTGGGCTTTCGTGTAGTTCTCGACGAAATTCTTGTAGCCCTGCGCCGTGTCAGCGTTGCCGTTCTTGGCTGTCCATGCGTCCTGCATGTCCTGCTTGTATTTCGCCTGATTTCCGTATTCCTTGATCCAGTAATACAGCCCGGACGGATTGGTGGCGTCGATGGCCGGGACCGACTTGTAGGCATTCTGGATTTCGGGAAGGTCAAGGCGTCCGAGGCCGCGATAATTGGACAGGGCTGCCGTGCGCAGGTTCGTTCCCCACATATTCGCCCGCTGAAGTGCATCAGCATCCCCAAGGGATGAGCTGTTGACGCCGGTGGCATTCAGGATTGCACGGGACACCTTCGCTCCGATACCGGGGCCTGCGGGAATATGCGGAAGGTCTGCGATCAGGGCATTGCCCTGCTGGGCAGTCGTGGACATCTTGGCCGCACTCTCCCGGTCGGCATCCAGCGCGGCCTGGTCCGCCTTCGCAGCGCCCGCGACATTGGCTGTCTTGGGATCATAGGCACCTGCCGGAAGCGCATTCAGCTGCTTTCCCGTGGTCAAGTCCTGAATGAGCGCACCCGTGCCGTTCTTGTAGGCCGAAACCATGAGCCTATGCGGCGCTCCGCCGTTGGGATCAGGCGCTTCGAGATATTGCTGTGTGCCGATCTTGCCGCCCGGACGCATCCCGTTCGCACCCCCTGTCATAGCTCCCGGTGGGAGTGATCGACCGGACATCAGTGCCACAGCTGCAAGGGGGGACATTCCAGCAGCAACCAGCTGCGCAGCAGCTCGGCCCCGCATGGCACCGACCTGGGCATTGCGTGCCTGCAAGTCGGCCGCCTGCATCTGCCGCCCATAGTTCTGCTGGTCGATCTGGTCGTTCGCCTGCTGGATGCCAATGGTCTGCTGCTGGCGGTTCAGGACATCCTGAAGTGCGGCCGCGCCGCCTGTTCCTAGCGCCCCGCCATCGGTCTTTGCATCAGCGCCAGAACCCATTGAAGCTGCCCATCGGAAGAACCGGGCAAGCGGTGACAGGTTAGCGTTCGGGTCCACGATATGCGGGCTGAGGGTCGGCGTTGGGACAGCAGCGTTTCCGCCCGTGTTATCGGCCTGATCAAGCCCTTGTGACATGAAGATATTGCGGCCGTCGTTGATGTCACCATCAGGGCCGGACGGTGCAGGCTCTGGCCCGGTGGCCCCAATCAAATGGCTGCCTACAGCCGCAAGAGCCTGCCCCGAAGTTATATTGCCATCCTCCCCGAAAAGGGAAGGGTTGTTCTGTTGAATATTCCTCCAGTTGTCAGCCCCCACGGCCTCGGACGCAGGCGTGTCCGGTGAAGCCTGCATCAGTGCCGTGGCGGAAGGCTGCCCCAGAACGTGCATGGCATAGATGTTGGGCGCACTTACGGACTGCCCCATCTTGGTCAGGGCAGGAATATACTCGTTCTTGGCGAGCAGCCTGAAAGCCTGTTTCTGCTGCTCCGGGTCGTTCTTTCCTTCCGCTGTCAGCCCTTGGTTCGGGTAATTCTGGAGCAGCCTATTCCATGTGGGGTCGGTGAATTGCAGCAGCCCAGTAGCGGAGCTGTTCGGGTTGGATGCGTCTGCATCCCCGGAACTTTCAGCTGACGCCACGATGGGGAGCATATCCTCGACAATATCACCGCTAGGTTCGTTTGCCATCAGGCGTTGATTGCCTCCTGAAAGATTGCCCTATTTCTCATAGGGTCTGCCGCGCCGAGCGCGGTATTGTAGTGATTCTTGTGATACTCCGCCTGGGCGGCGGCATCGTCTGCCGAGGGCAGGGGAGCTGACGCCCGCATGTAATCCACACGGCACATCGCAGCGGCGTAAACTGGGCGCGTCACCAGATAGTCAAAATGACCGCCAAGGGAGCCTAAAAGGGACGCTAGGCGTGGCCGAAAACGCAGGTAATTCAGCCAAATATCATCATGTGTTGCCTGCTCCATCTGCCAGAAACCCCGTGCGGGGCCGCCTCCCAGCTGGGCCATGTATTCGTATCCGCTCTCTGCGTTCCCCGTGCCCAGCACAAGGTTCTCAGCGGCTAGATTTTCCTCCCCTAAGACCGCCAGTGCTGGCCGGACCCACAATGCCCGGACCTGCTGAAGATTGACGCCCATCAGGCTGTCGTCCCTGCATACATCGTCCCGGCCCCAGCGAAGGGATTGGAAGATGCTCTTGACGTAGCGCCGCCCAGCAAGCTGCCCAGAAGGGACGTGGAGCCACCTGTCATGAGGCTCGCTCCGAGGCCGCCAACAGCCCCAAGCGCCCCCAAAGCGGTCGAAAGCGGGCTGCTCGATGTCGTGGTGGTCTGTGTGGACTTCCCTGTGCTGTTCTGGTTGCCGGAAGTCTGCTGGCCCCAATTATTCGAGCCAATGACGTTCATATACTGCTCAAGCTCGGTCCACGGGTACTGCTCGGCCTGCTCGGCTGCTGTCAGGTTGGCCTGATTCTGGTCCGTGGCGGCCTTCTGCTGATCGGAACCGCTGTTCAAGATGCTGTCTATGCCCGCGCTCTGGAGCGCCTGCCCGGTGCTGGCCTGATTGACCGCGTTATCGCCCTGCTCACCCAACAGCTGCGACCAGTCGATGCCTGTGGCATTGTTCTGCTGTGACAGGCTGTTGGCCGCTGTCTGCCCGTCAAGGGCCGTATTGGCTGCGCTGTTCGCATCGCTCGCTGCCGACAGATTGCCGGACAGGTTGCTCTGGCGGGCCTGCTCTGCCAGATCAAGCCCATTCTGCCATGCACTCGCCAACATGCTCGATGCCGTGTTCTGGTCATTGTCGGCCTGAAGGGCCTGGGACAACGCAGAGGCCGCACCCGCACGGGAGCTGTTGATATTGCCCCCTGCTTCCGCCTGGGCGTTCAGGGACGGTGCAGTCGTGGAATTGTAAAGATCGTCAGACGACTTGATAGCCGAATTGACCGCGTTCTGGACTCCTGAGCTGTTCATGTAGCTGTTCGCGTCAGCAATGTTCTGGGCGGTGGAATCTGTCCCCGCCGAGGCGATTGCGTTGGACAGGGCCGTGTTCCCGCTGGACAGGGCCGTGGAGGCATTTCCCATAAGCGCCCGACTGACTGCTGACGTGCCCTTGTCGTAATTACCGCTTGCGCCCGCCGAGGATGCCCCTAGAGCTTGGTCTAGGGCATTTGCGCCGGTATATGACTGGCCCAGCAGGGACGTGCCTGTGTTGACGTTATTCTGGCCCGTTGAGGCCATCTGGTTGAATGCGCTTTTCTCGGTGTTGTTCAGGCCGGTATAAGTGTTGAAGTCCGGCTGGGAACTGGTTGCGTCGTAGCCATTGAGCGCGTTGGCTTCGCCAAAAGCATTCTGTAGCGCACTTGACTGCCAATCAAGCGGGCTTGAAGTGCTGCTATAATTGGTGTTCTGTTGGCTTGACGTGTTTGTGGTTTCTTTACTTCCGCCCACTAAGTCTCCTTACATATACATTCAGTTCTTTGTTTCCGTCGAATAGTTCTTTCCCGACATAATCGAAGCCCAGTATCGTTACGAACTTGGCGTGCTTCGCCTCGCTTCCGAACAGTGGGCCGGAACACCACAAGTCCTCGCCTAGCTGCGGGAATATGCGCTCAAACTCGCTGACGATTTCACGCCGGACGCGCGGGGAATAGCGGAACACAAGGAAATGGACCCACAAACGCCCACTCGACCCGCGATCCAACCATGCGTGGTAATCGGGGGAGCTGGCCAGCGGTGTCATTTTGCGCCCGCCTGTAGCGACTGGACAGCCTTCTGCTGCGCAGCCATCGCTGCATTCAGGCGGCCGAACGCTGCCTCGATCTTTTGCAGCTCGCGCGAGACGTGCAGGCTAAGGCTGGCGGGGTCAGATGGAAACGGTGCCCGCGTGTAGCCTTGGACCGCGACTTCCTGCGCCACCTTAGACATTCAAGGCCAGCCGCTTCTGGAGTAGATCGGCATTCAGCTTGTGCCGATAGGCGGCCAGACCGTCCGAATACGGACATTCCGCATACCTTGCTTCCACACGCGAGCAAAACCAGTCGAGCAGGGCCTTCTGATCCTGCTGTTCCTGTGTGGGCTGCTTACGGTCGGAATGATAGGCGAGGGTGCGCCCCTCGCATTGTAGTTCTGTTATCGTGTCCCCCATCCTGTTAGGTCCAGGTCAAAGCCTGTGACATTGAAATCCGTGGTGGCAGACGCATCCACGCGAATAGCGAGGAAGCGGCCATTCACACGAGTGTTGAATTGATACTGTGTCACCGGGTTAAACAGCACGGACGCGCCGTAGGTCACATCTAGGGCAGGTGTCATGGAACCGCCCACGGAAATGCTGATACCGTCTCCAGTTGCCATGTCTGTCAGCGGAAGCACCCGGCGCAGCTGCTTGCAGGACGCCAGCGGGGCGTTGTCCATCCACGCCTGCTTGATGTCCAGTGTGATCCCCTTCCGCTCCAGATATGCAGGGTAGTTGGCATCGCTGGGCATAGACAGGTTCAAGACAGGATTGATTATGGCATCATACGCCAGAACCCTGTCCTGCGTGGGGCCAGCCGAAGGGGCCTCACACGAACCGAACAAAGACAGCGGCGCGTACGCACCTGCATCATTTTCCCACGTCCCGGCCGGGTCGTCAGTCCAGGGGGTCGTGGCGTCCGTTCCCCAGATCGTGAATCCCATGTAGTGCATGGAATATCCGCATGTGACGTTGGGCAGGTCGATAATACTCCACGTATCCTCGACGTAGTTATACGATACCGCCCGATTGCAATATGCGCCAGCGATGCTGGACGTTGAGGATCTGTAGCAGAACAGGATTTCCTTTGTGTTCTCGACGTGGGTAACGAAAAACGTCTCCAGTGCGGACTGGTCCATGTCGGAATACACAAAATTACGAATGCGGTCCTGTGCCAGAGACTTGCTGGTGATGCCGTCATGGCAGTAGATGTCCGTGGTCCCGAAAACGTAGTGCAGGCTCTCCACCTCAACCACGCAGTTGCGGCCTATAGCGCCACCAGACCCTAGAATGCGCTCGAAGGTAAACGGATACGTCCCTTCGCCGGTGAAGGCCATCGCCCACGCCTCATTGCGGCCGTAGATGATGAAGTTCGACTTCAGGCTCATTCCGTCCACAATCGGGCCGTCCATCTCGGCCATGATGTTCTCGCCCGCCAGCGTGCTTGGGTTGATCGTCTGAGTTGCGTCCCAATTCCCCGGCACCTGCCCGTCTAGCGTAACGTCAGACCACTTCACCATTTTGGGATAAATGGTCTGGACCCCTGTGGAGGCATCTGTTTTTGTGACGTTAAGGGCGACTAGAAAATCCTGATACGGACGCAGGACAGCGCAGGTCCACGTCCCATCTGTGTTCGGTAGAGGGGCGAACGTCTGGCTCGTGGTGGCGTAGTAGCGCACCCCCATATCCTCGCGGTTGATGTAAATGACATCACCAAGGTAAGCCGCCGTAAACTGGCGAAGGGTCGGAGTAAGGGGCTTGAACCCGCTCTCGTCAACAGGAACCGGATCAGAACCTGCGATCAGCTGGAATGCGTTGCCTGTGGCCGTGACAGAGAACACACGGTCAATGGCCTCTGCGCTCATGGTCATGGACGTAAGGCAAACGACTGGATTTACCTGCCCCTGCGATCCGAGTGAGACCATGTTGCGCCAGACACCGGCCCGCATTGCTTTGTTCTCGACGAAGCGGACATTCCGGCAATCGGACCATGCTGTCAGATCAAGATCAAATGGGTCTTGGTCAGGTATTACACCGGAAGAACCGAGGCCCCGTAAAGGGACGTTTGTCATGCAGTTGTGGGCGTGTAGATGCTGCCCACCGGGTATTTCCTGTCGGCATCCAGCCCGATTGCCATGCCAGCAGGGGGCGTAAAGGCACCCGCATCGGGCAGTATCATCGCCATAATGACGTAACCCACCTGCTGCCAGCCAAGCTGAGTCGTGCGATAGAGAACATAGTTCTGGGGGGCGGATGCGGCCGGTGTGGCCGTCTGGTTGGTTGCGGTGGTCGTTGAGGAAGTCGTATCGGTCATGGTCAATATCTCCGGATATTATGGGCAGATCAGGCCGTGGCGGTGGTCATTACATCCGTGGGCCGGGCGGGCAGCGTGGTGCTGGCGGTATCCGTGCCGTTGGCGATCGCGTTAATGGCCAGGACGTAAGCCTTCATGTCGGCCGTAAATGGCGTGCCCATGGCAAAAGACGTGGCGATCTGCTGATTGATCCACGTCTGCGCGGTGGCCGCCTGCATTTTCAACGGCACTGCGGTAACAACAGGCGTATAGGCGACAACCGCCCCATTCTGCACACCTTGCCCCGTTGGCTGGCGGGTAGCCCATTGTGCTGCCGTCAGGGCAACCATGCTGCCAGCGGAGGGGACGCCAGAGGTATCGGACATATTCCATGCATCATACCAGCCTGTCACAGGCGTTGGCTGTGCCGCAGCCACATCGTATGCAGCGTAATACCGCGCCGGGTAGGCCGTTTTAACGTCTGTCATCCCATTGTTCCTATTGCCAGCACCATGACTTCTATTGCGTTTGTCTCTCCGTTGGTGGCGCCGCCGCCCGTCCATAGGGCGCGCAGGTCCATAACAAACCCTGATGCCGTCAGCGTGTCCTGATAATAATTGGCAATATTTGACGCTTTGTTTGGGTCGGACTCGGGGTTGTGTTGTGGCGTGAGGAATAGATACGGGCGCTCGGAAAATGCAGTTGGGAATGCAACTGATGCGCCGTCCACAACTGTAACGGAAAACGCCTGCATTTTTAATGAGGAATCACTGAACGGAAGATCACCCGCCCATGCAATATCTCCCGCCAGCGTGCCGGTGCCAGAAGAGTAGACGAACGTCGGACGCCCGCTCCCACCGTTACGGTAAAGGGAGACCCCGTTCGTATCGCTATTGGCGGCAGTTACGCCAATAGTCCCGGATACAAGGGTCGCATCGGCATCGGCGCGGGCCACAGCTTCAGCAGACACGAGTGAATTGGCCTGCGAAAGGGGCACCGGATTGTATGAAAGGGTGGCTTCCCCGACCAAAGTGGAAACAGAGAGGTTAATTATCTCATTATTTACCGAGAATATCGGAGAGTTGCCATAATAGACAACAAGATTTCCATCAGTCTGCAGGCGCAGGCTGTAAGGAAGTGACGGACCACCATAGTCGATATTTGCCGGTCCGGTATTCTGCAACGGCAGTAACTGGGCTTCGGCGTTCGTGGCCCTGATCGTTTCGGCAGTAACATCACTATAAAGCGCCCCGGTGATATAGGCTGCTCCCAGCGCAGGCAATCGCCACGCCATCCGCCCGTTCGGATCTGTGGAAATGTCTCCTATCTGCCCGTATCCTGCGGCACCACCGGATTCAGGCCCATAGCTTGAAATCAGATAACCACCCCCGGTGACCGTCTCCCCATCAGGCGCTAGATATGAATAGCGCAGGCCCGGATAGGTCGTGTCGCGACCGAGGTAAATCTTGCCCGCACCCTGATCGAACCCGCCGCCCTGCTGCACGGGGGTGAAGCCAAGTGTGTCCTGCTTCGATGTGGGGAGAGCATTCAGGGTGTCCTGATCCAACGTCACAGCACCCTTTAGGCTCGGAAAGGTGTTTTTCAGGACAGTCTTGATCAAGCGAAGATGATCAGCCCCTTGGCTTCGAGGGTCTGTGGCGGGAGGGTTCTGTGGTAGCAGGTCCGATATGTAGGTGCCTGTCTCTAATCCCATTCATTTCCTTTCTTCATGGTTAGGTGTATAGGGAAGCCTTCTCGCGGCTTTGTGCAAATATCAGCTCTATATGCCGCCAAGTGCCTGTTTGTTGTTTGAAATCAGTGTGTTATAGGCAGTTCAAAGGCTCCCTTTCAGGGTCACTTGAGGGACCGGCCCGGAGTCCCAAAAATCTCCAGGCGGTCACACCGCTCGGTTCCGTCGAACAACAACATTCGCGCGGTTTTAGCCGCCGATTTTGAAACGGATTCGGAGTAGGGCAGGGCGTTCTAGTGGACCGTGCGGGACTCCATGAAATGTGTGATAAGAAATCTTATGCCAACAAAATGCGCTGTGGATCGTGTCGAGCGCGGTGTTATCGCACATGACTGACCGATTACGTGTGATAATATCCACAATCGTTCTGACCGATCAATGGATGGTCTTTTGATCGAAAAAACCGATCATAACGCACACCCACAACGCCCATCACGCACCCAAACAGACCCATCACGGCCACGCACGTCCTAAGCATGTCCAAAGCGGCCCATATTCGCCCCGTGGATGCCTTCTGGACTTCATCGCATACGATCATACCAGAGACCTTCTTAGGCCCTCCCCTGCCCTTCTGTGGCCGTCCATTCGTGCGCCTGCATTATGCGTGTGTATTTCTGGCTGATCAGTGCCAGGGCGAAGAAAAATGCACCAGATCGCATTTTATGGGTTGCATGGTTCGCAAAAGGGAACTAGATACAGGCTTACCGGTTCGCAAAAGGGAACTGGCGAGACAGTCACACACGGACATGCCTGCACAGCATGACCAATCGGAGATCACCACAATGGACGCACTTTTTACGGATTTTGGCATCGCAATGCTTGGTGTTCTGCTGGTCGGGATGCCGTTCTTTGGCAAGCGGTTTGACTGATCGACCCTCCCTGAAACCCTCCCTTAACTACACACACATACAGGACAAACAACATGATGAAGATCACGACAAAGACACGCGGACAGCTGAACTATGAAGCCGATGTTAAGGCTTGGCCGTATTACAACATCGGCCGCATGATCCCACGGGTTGAATGGTCGGACCTGTCCCCCGCTGTGCAGGCTAACTGGGACAGTGAGGAACCAGGATGGCACGCTGCAAACCCAGAGAAGTGCAAAGCCAAGGGCCTATCCATTCTCGCGTATAATCTGGAATGTGGGAATCTGACCCTAGAGGAAGGCCGGGAAGTGGCGGCAGCCTTTGGCGTCCTGTCTGTGGACACGGACACAGCCGAGGGGCTTGCATCGGCTTTGCGCTGGCTTGCTGCCTAAAAACAGGTTGACCAGTTCGCAAAAGGGAACTAGGTAAGACTCAGACAGGCACTGCACACGCCCGTCACCACTGCCCTGCACAGGCAGACCAACGCACACACACACACACACAAGGACACGAAACAATGGCTAACATTGACCTGCACAATTACGCTCTTGATCTGTTCACACCCGACGCGACGGGCCATGACCTTTACGACATCGACGCGATGCGAGATGCGGCCATAGACCTTGCGCACCAGACGGCCGACGATCTGGTGTCTAGCAGCTACGCAAACGCGGAAAGCATTATTGACCGTTACGAGCGCGAGGTGGGAGAAGTCGAGGACTTCGGACAGTCCTTTAAGGCAAGCGAATACCTGCAAGCCATGACGGCATACGCCTATGGGGTGGCAACAGCTGTCCTATGCTCTGAAATAGCGGACATTGAGAGCGATATTGAAACAGCGCGGGAAAGTCTAGGCGACGAATGGGAGCGGCTGTATCCGGACGCGGATTGCCTGGAGGACTGTGACATCCGTGTATCTGGAGCGGAATGCCCTTACGGATGGGCAGCCCATGATTACGAGAACGATACCAGCGACGGGAAATCATCCGTAATGGTGTGGAAGTCAGGTCAGCTTGATGGCGGCAATGGGATGGCGGTCCAGTGCGGGCGCATCTGGCTTTATGTGAGCTGGACCGGCACGCCGGAAAACAGCGAGCGGGTGGAGGGCTGACACATGGCACAGCACACCACACGCACCGGACTGGCGGCACTATTCACCACGATAAACGGTCATAAGGTCCAGCATGATCACGGCTACGGGTGGCGTTTCGACGCGCCACCGGCTGTTGACCCACGCACGGGCCGCGCATTCGTCCGCACGATACAGGCAGATACCCTAGACGAAATAGCCGAACAGGCATGGTCCATCCCCAAACCAGCACACAACGACGATCACGGGAGAATTGCGGCATGATTACGCCAGACCGCGCCATCCGCATCATTCACGAACACGGGCATATGGCCTGCCAGACCGATGCAAGCGACAAGGTGCTAGCGCGGGCCGTATGGACAGACCGGACAGGACACGTGGGACATTCGTGGGAATGGGTTTCCTGCACCGTTCCGGCAATCCGCGCATGGCTAGGATATTGATCATGAGGAAGCCTCTCACAATCCCCACCTGCGCCCGTGCATTAGATACGGTCCATACAGTCCATCATGCTTGCGGTTCGCGTCACGGGGGGCCGCAAGCATGTATGGGATGATAAAGGACTGTTTCGCGCTGGTCGGGCTTTACGGGTTCGTTCTGGCGCTCTGGTATCGCTATATAGACAACCGCTGACACCACGCCAGCGCGTCAGGAAAGGCCATCCTTTGGGGTGGCCTTTTGCGTTCTTGGCCGCTGGCAGGTTTTGCCCTGGTAGCAGTATCCAGCAACCCACCGGATAAGGCCGCCCGCACACCACCACCACCACCACCACCACAACGCCGTCACACCGCCAAGACACGCCGCAGGATGCCCGCACAGGTCGATTGCCGCCCGTCTATACCCTATCATACCGGAAATCGACAAAGGGCACTGTGCGGTAATCCTACGGCCTTAAACGGCACAGTGCATTTTCTGACGCGGAAAGTGCAATTTTGTGGCATATACCTGTTGACGGGTTCGCAAAAGGGAACTATACACTAAGACAGACAACGGGGACATGCACACAACGACGACTCAACAGGCCGCCTATCAATTCAACCGGCCCGTTGCCGTGCGGATGCCCTCTCCCATCTATCGCGGGAACCCTAGAGGCATTACCGGGAAGGTTTCTGACCCCACGCGCCTGCGCCCGAGCGGCCATCGAGCGGGTCCAGGCGCTCGGCCGCCGATTAAAAAAAAATACCGCCCCCCCTCCCCATCCAATTTAAAAAAAAAAATCAGCCACCCTCCCTTTATTTCAGGGAGCCTTTTCAGGGCATCACAGTGCAGCTTGTCGTGATCCCAGCGTTCATGCAGGTTGCCGATCCCCCCATTGCATCCGTTACGGACGTGACAGGCCCATTCCGAACCGCTGTGATCTGGTGAGGCAGTCCCTCGACGGGCACGACAGGTTGAACAGGCTGATCGACATATGCGGGCGCATACCGCGTAACGGGGGATGGTATCACCACAGGAACGGCGACGGGGTAGGTCTGCACTGTCGGAGCAGGCTGCGAGAACACAGACGCTTCCTGATTGTCCAGTCGGTCCAGAATTGCTCGCTGTCTCGGGGTCATGCTGCGGTATGCTGCCGCCTGCCTCTGGGCATCATCCGGTCCGCGTGACAGCTTGGTGGTCTGGACAGCGGGCTTTGAACCGAAGTCACCGCCAGGACAAAATCCCATCTTCCCACAGAAATCATAGGACGATGTTTTCTCGGCCTTCTGTGGATGCTTCGCGCGGTAGTCGTTCGCCGCCTCGATGGAAAGCTCCTGTATCTCCCGATCCTCTGCGGGCGTGACAGGATGCGGATACGCGCTGCTTGCTACAGCTCCCATTGTCAGCCCGATGATGCCAGCCGCTAGCATAGTCCTTCGCAACATTCTCTTGTCCTCGCCATCATTTCCGAGACTGGAAAAGGCTGCCCATGGCCGCTGTCAGCCCGAAGGCTGCGAACCCGTAGAGCAACATTCTCCATGCTTCATGAGCCATTCTCGGCTGGTCCTCGATACCCTGCTTCACGCGGAGACATCCCCTGATCCATACCGGCCAAAATCTTCAACCAGTCGCCCACGGAATGTCCGCTCTCCCTATTAGAGCTAGTATTTTTAATATCTATAAATGGTCCTGTGCAATCTTTGCACTTGGAAGAAACGGACGCCCAAGGTCGTTTGAGAGACGGGTCAGCTCGCTCGACTTTTCCGACGATGAACCGATAGGCGTTGCTTGTCCTTACCCATCGCCAGCCATTGCGGACACTCCGCTGAGTGCGCGAGACGATCCCGAGAGCGACTGCCGCCTTGATGGCATACTTCGCGGTTCTCAACGACACTCGGGCAGCTCGCGCCAGAGTCTCGAAAGACGGGAAACGCACTCCATTTTTCTCGGGAAAATTGGCGAGCGCGGTGAGAACCATGAACTCTCCGCGAGTGATATTTTTCATGTCGTGATGTTTCCAGATCAGAGACTTGATGATCTGGGCACGGCTTTTCCGAACTGACACGTCGATTTTTCTCCGACACGAGCGTCGAGAACACCGCTTGCCTTTTAACTCCGACCTAGTTTACAACGTCGGGGCAACCATTTGTCTGGCAGTGAAAACTCGTCGAACTCGTGTGTTGTGTGTGTGACTAGCTCGCCATTGTGTGCAAAGTAGTGGCGAACACTTCCTCAAGGGCGCGTAGGTGTGCAGACCTCGCGCCCTTTTCATTTACAAAATTGCAGAAAGATGTCCTCCCATAACCCGTTCGAGTCCTTAACGATTCGTGCAGGATTCATAGGATGGGAAAACGGAGCCGTCAATCGCAAAAGCGAACAGGCGAAAAACAAAGGGCGCAGAACAGCCGTTAAGCCATCCGTACGCCCTTGTTCTCAGTCGGTTAGGTATCGACCGACATATTCCCATCCGGCCCGTTCGCAGTATGACACGGCTTCGTTCGTCGCAGCCTCAACGGACGTTCCGCGCACCGGAAAGATTGCCGAGAGGCCCCTAACTTCAGCTCGGAACATGAACGTCCGGTCTTTGCTCGAAGTCGTCTTGCCTTCAGGTTTCTGCTCAGGCGGGAGCTGGGTGTTGGTGGTCGTCATTGTCATCGTCTTCCTTCATAAGCACCAGCGTGCCGGAACACAGAAGTGCCAGCGCATCCGCGATATGCTGTGCATTGGATGGGTTCATTCTCGGCCCCACAGCGCCCACCAGAAGGGCCGCAAGCCCGATCCGGGTG
>NZ_JAIWOU010000003.1 GCF_021295395.1 Komagataeibacter sp. FNDCR2 | reverse complement strand
GCGCCGTGAATTGCGCGCCCTGGTCGGTATTGAAAATCTCCGGTGAGCCGTAGCGCGTCAGTGCTTCCCGGAGCATCACGATGCAAAACTCGACGTCCATCGTGTTCGACAGGCGCTAGGCCAAAACCTTGCGCGTTGCCCAGTCCATGATCGTCTCGAGATAGAGGAAGCCTCACCTCATGGGGATGAATGATCCAGAAGTCGCCTATCTGAAATGGGCTTACAGGCTTCGGCATCTGATCGCAAGCCTGTGGCGGGGCTCAAGGAATGGCGGGCTGTCGCGACCTGATACGAGAAGACAGCCTCATCCTTTCTCTCCGTCATCCTCATCGCTGTTACAGCAGACTACAACAAGTCCTAACAGGCCCTAGCCTCACCTCCATTGTAAAACTGTGAATCACAACAGCCCCCTCAGCGCACCAGAAAATAACCTGAATTTCATTTAAATCAAATATTATAACATATGAGACAAATCTCATGTCACTCGAGAAATCTGAATATCGGCCAAGCCTAAAAAATATCATGAAATATGTGATTTGGTGAGATATCCGTGTGATCTGGTGAGTAAGTAACACGGGCAGTCCTTACACGCAGACTGTTATCCTGAGTGTTTTAGTGAGGAAACTAATATATATAACTATTATTAGATTAGTTTCCTCACCAGACCACACGGATATCTCACCAAATCACTCAATGCAGCTAAAATTTGACATCAACATAAAACTTTCAATATGTTGAAATACTTTAGAACATTCTAAAATGAAGAAAATTTTACAGGAAATTGCGTAGGAATTGGGTTAGTAGATTGTAATACGACGCTAAGAGCTATTGGACCTTGAACATAGCGTGCTGATCATCGACGAGATCGATTTTCTGAAGAAAAGCCAAGCGTCCTGCGATGTGGGGCGCCAGTATACGGATTCTGTCGGAAAGGTCACGAACGGCCAAGTAGGCTCAGGACTCTTTATGGCATCCAGAAGATGACGATAGCTGCGAGGAAGATCGCCGAGAAGAAGGTATGAACATAACGATCGTAACGTATCGTGATACTGCACCAATCCTTGAGTTTTCCACAGAGGTTCTTGACCTTGTGTCACTTGCCATACAGATACTGATCGTAAGGCGGTCGTTTCCTTCGGGTTTTTGTTGATAGAATGCAGAGCACAATACCACGCAAGGCGAAAGCATCACGGAAGTGGGCGCTGTCATAGCCTTTATCCGCAATCAGATAGTGGGCATCTGGCGGGCGCCACGGCGGCCGATCGGTGCCGCAGACACGAGATCAGCGATGCTGACCTTCTACACGTGGCGATCGAAATATGAGCCTATAATAGTTTTGTGCCGGTCATCTGGGCGTTTTAAGCTCGTATCAGGAGACCGACGAAAGCATAAAGCATACGGAAGATTTCAAGCGCGAGGCTGTGAGGATTGCGTTGAGCAGAAGGCTGTCACGCACGCGCGTTGCGGCCGACCTGGGTATCGGCAAATTCACTCTGGGCAAATAGATAGTGGATTATCGTCCGGTCGAGCCGGCATCCGCACCTCAGGTTGATCTGGCGCGCGAAAATGAATGTCTTCGTCTGGAGAACCGGATTCTCAGGGAGGAGAGGGAAACTGTTTTGACAACGCAGCCGTCGAAACGTTTTTCAAAAGCCTGAAGTATGTAAAGGCTTCGGTTACCTTCTTAGAACAGGAGTTCTATGATTCCTTCTATGTGATTTGGTGAGGTTGACCCTGCCCCGAACGTGCCCTCATTTTTAAGTTAGGGTCTGTGGGTTGTTGTATGCCTTATTGGCGTTTTGGGTGAAAGCCTCTAGCATTATGCCATTGAGGCTGGTGTGGGGCCTGACGGCATTGTAGTCAGCGCGCCAGTCCTCAATGACCGAGCGGGTGTGGGCGAGGTTTCGGAACAGATGTTCCCCGATCCGATCCGGTCTGGCTCGCGGGCGAGCCGTTCACCTGACAGCGACGTATCCGCCACCAGCGCCAGGCACTCCCGCGTGTAGTCGTCCACCCCTGCCAGCATGCGGAAGCGCCGTCCGTTGTTCAGTACGTCCGAGAAAAATCCAGATTCCAGCGCTGACTGGGGCCGTCGGGCAGCAGTATTGGCGAGCGGGGGCCCCTTGCCCGTTTCCGGCCGCGACGCTTGTGGACCGACAGCCCTTCCTCGCGATACGGCCGGAACAGTTTCTTGTGGTTCATGGTCACTCCCTCGCGCTCCAGAAGGATGTACAGACGCCGGCAGCCGAACCGGCGTCGTTCGCCCTCAGGATCGCGCAGTCGACCGCACGTCCCGGCATCACCCGGACGGGATGACGCATAGCGCTACGTCTTCGGGTCCATGCCGATCAGGCGGCAGGCCCGCCGTTGCGAGTAATCCCGTTCGGTCATCGCCCACGTTACGGCGTCACGCCGCAAACCGGGCATCATGAGTTTTTTGCCAACAGGTCCTTCAGCGTCGAGACGTCCATCGCGCTCTCCGCCAGGAGCCGCTTCAGCTTCGCGTTCTCCTCTTCAGGAGCCTTGGGCCGCCGCGCTGCCGACACTTCCATCCCGCCGTATTTCGATCGCCACGTGTAGAAGGTCAGCATCGCTGATCCCGTGCCCGCGGCAGAGATCGGCCGCCGTGGCGCCCGCCTGATGCACCTTCAGGAGCCCGATGATCTGGTCCTGTGTGAAGCGCTTTCTTTATCGCCTGTCTTTTGTGGACAGACCTTACTCCAAATCGAGAGCATTTCAGGAGGCAGGGTCAAGGGTATTTTAGGCTTGGGATTTGCCTTATGAAATCCAGGCCGCTGAATGCAATAAAGGTTGCAAACTCTGTTCAATGATGACGCTTTTGCATTTGCGGCGCAGCCATCTACCCGCGAGGCAGGATAAATCTGGTCGGCTTATAAAGTTATATCTTGATGCGAAAATGTTGGTCTACAGGACTCGATGAAAGCCATTCATAATGGGGGTTATCACCAAAACACACATAATATGAAGACTTTCATAGTTGGTTTAATATAGTTACATTTCAATGTGTTATGGTGATAATGAGCAGTGTGCATCTGTTCTTATACCGCTTGCTTGCGGCAATCGTCCTGGTTCCGCTTGCTGCCCAGATAGATACCCTCAGCTTCGTAAAGCAGGAGATCCGCAAGGTATAGAAGGATCTTCGTTCCTAACTATGCGTGCCATAGATTTTTGGTGAGATATCACGCCGTCAGATAGCCCGTGCATCCCCTTCAACAGAAGCCCATAGAGCGATGTAGAACAGCTTGGGGTACGTTGAAAAAGGCCTATTAGGCTAAGAACCGATTAGCGGGTTGCTTCAGCGAAGCAGTACGATGGATCAGAAAAGGGCGATGACCGGTTCGCTTTTGCGCATGGACGTTGGGTACGTTCATGATGGCCATATCCTGATCGTAAAACACATCTCACTAAATCACACACTGACATTTATTTCGGGACATGCAAAAAATAGATAGCCCAAAGGGAAAGTACGTATGGCTACAATCCACGATCTGTTAGAAACTCGCGGCAAACAGCATGCTTTGGATTTTGGTCTGGATCGTGACATTGTTGAAGCTGCGTCAGCTTATATGTCTGACGAAGAAAACGGCCTTGGGTTTATCTATTCCGGCTGGGCACAATGTGCTCTTCCGCATCGGCGATTAAAACCGAGCGAACCGTGGCAAATGGCATCGGACAGGGTTCGCCTTATTATCCAACCAGGGATTAAACCTGTTGGGCAAACAGGGGAACTGGCGCATGTTGGCGTGCCCTTTGGCGCTCATGGAAGACTTATACTGTTATTTCTCCAGACAGAGGCTATTCGTACCAACTCACGCGAAATCGAACTCGGGAAGAGCTTACGGCAATGGATGAAGCGTATTGGTATATCCCCTAGCGGATCCGCTGCCCGGTCCGTGAAAGATCAGGCTGAACGTATAAGTCGGTGTCGGCTCAGTTTTCATATCAATGATGGAAAAGGGGCAAATGCCCTTGTTAATCAGGCCATCGTAGACGGAGCATTATTCATAGATGAGCCGAATTGTGGGTCTGGTTCTACCAGTATTGAAGTTGCAAAGCTTTCAGAGGGTTATTACGAACAGTTACGGAAGCATCCTGTTCCTGTTCATGAGGCGGCAGTCAGGGCAATTTCCAATAACTCAGCGGCTCTCGATGTATATGTTTGGCTAGCTTACCGTCTTCATGTCCTTCAAGGTCGGAAACTTGTAACGTGGTCTGCACTTAAAGCACAATTTGGATCAGGTTATAAAGAACTGTTCCATTTTAAAGCTAAATGGCAGAAGCCCCTTTCTTTGGCTCTGGCGGTATATCCAGACGCTCGGGTCGAGATTACAGATGAAGGAGTTGTGCTTATGCCCTCTCCTGCGCCGGTCAAACCAAAACGCATAAGTGCATAATTAGGATATGTTAGGTCTTGATGACCCTGCCTCCTGAAATGCCCTCGATTTGAAGTAAGGTCTGTCCACTGGAGACAGACGCTGAAGGAACTACTGGCAAAAAACTCGTGACGCCGTGACCTGGGCGATGACCGAACGGGATTACTCGCAGCGGCGGGCCTGCCCCCTGATCGGCATGGACCCGAAGACGTGGCGCTATGCGTCATGCCGTCCGGATGATGCCGGGGCGTGCGGTCGGCTACGCGATCCTGAGGGCGAACGACGCCGGTTCGGTTACTGGCGCCTGCACATCCTCTGGAGCGCGAGGGAGTGACCATGAACCACAAGAAGCTGTTCCGGCCGTATCGCGGGGAAGGACTGTCGGTCCGCAAGCGTAGCGGCCGGAAACGGGCATGGGCACCCGCTCGCCAATGCGGCTGCCCGACGGCCCCAATCAGCGCTGGAGCCTGGATTTTGTCTCGGACGCCCTGAACAACAGACGGCGCTTCCGCGTGCTGACAGGGGTGGATGACTACACGCGGGAGTGCCTGGCGCTGGTGGCGGATACGTCGCTGTCAGGTGAACGGCCTGCCCGCGAGCCAGACCGGATCGGGGAACATCGCGGCTTTCCCATGATGATCGTCGGCGACGACGGCACAGGGATGACCTCGAACATGATCCTGTCCTGGCAGCAAAAACGGTCGGTGCCGTGGCACTGCATCGCACCGGGCAGGCCGCAGCAGAACGGATTCGTCGAGAACTTCAACGGCCGGTTCCGGGGCGAATGCCTCAACGAGCATCTGTTCCGCAATCTCGCCCACTCCCGCTCGGTCATCGAGGACTGGCGCGCTGACTACAATGCCGTCAGGCCCCACACCAGCCTCAACGGCATGATGCCAGAGACTTTCGCCCGACACGCCAATAAGGCATACAACAACCCATAAGCCCTCATTCAAACTGAGAGCACGTCGGGGTAGGCTCATTTGCTGTCGACGCTATCTTCCTGCCCTAATATATTCATGATGAATTTGGTAACCGAAACAGACTTCCTTCGATGCCCTATTAGAATGCCTCTCATTCCGGATGATTGTTAAGGCATTTTTTGAAAGTTCGTGCTGCATACACGGCTGGTGGCAGTGAAGATAAGATTGTATGATATGAATGGCAAAGGTCTATCATATAGGCCTGAACTTATCATACAAGGCATGCGGCATGCCAAATCTTGATGGGCGGAAGCGGGTATCTATGAAGATCAAGCGCGGGACTTCGTTACTCTTCATCGTGGCGCTTGCTGGTTGTGCTCCGGATCACATTGCCAGCCGCATCACGGGACGCGAATGTAGTGCCGGCTATATCCAGGAAGGTGAGGACTGGTGCGCCCCCCCGGAAAGACCGCCTGTGCCGCAGCCCTACTGTACGCAGAGCTGGAACGGCGTAGACTGCTGGAGCCGGCCTGATCTCATGCCCAATGTCGCCCGCGAGGTTGCCGAAGGTCCAACAGGTCTGACGCAGGACCAGAATGCTCAGCGGCTGAACATGCAGGTCAAGAAGATTCCCCCAACGAACAGCTATACTCCATAAGGATAGACCCTTCGTTGATTCCAGAATGGGTGATATTCATATTTTGATAAAAATATCTGACATTGTCGGGTCAGGATACATAGGGCCGATAATCAGCCCCAAATATGATAGCCGAGCCTTGCCATAAACAACTCTGAATTATCTTTCAGATCCGGAAAAAGATTTCGTCGGCTTTTCCGACCGGAAACATATTATCTTGGCTGGTCGGACCAAACCGTGACCAGGTCGGCGGGATCGGCCAAAAATGTTTTTCCCAGCGCTCTCATATAGGGGCGCGTGCGCGTGACCGAAGCGGGGGCCGGAACATTTATCGTATCCGTAAACATGGTCTTTTTGCCGGGACTGTCCGAATCAGCCTGTGGCACAGGGATATCAGCCCTGTTTCCCTTTGGATCCTGATCCGGGGTTCTCATGTCATCATGAGAGTTATCTCCGGGGAGAGGATCTCCCGTGGCCTGATCCGCCCTATCCTGCAAGGAGACTTCCGGTGCCTCTTCGACCCCGTTAGCGGAATATCCGATACTGGCAGCCTTCTCGATCATCTCCATCCGGACATCTTCAGCCTGCTCGATCAGAATTTTAAGCTGCTTTTCCTGGGAAAGCATCTGAGTAATCAGTAGCTGGAGACGGTCAGCCGTTGTATCGGCCTGCCCCGCCATGCTGCCAAGCTCGGTTCCCGTTATCTTGGCCTGTTCGATCATCTTGCTGAGGGGACGCCCGCTGACTTCGCCAGCGACACGAAGCTTTTCAACCCCATCTTCCGCGCTTCGCACACTGCTTTCCAGCTTCGCGACAAGCTCAAGAAGACTGGCCCGGTCCCGCCTCAGGTTCGACAGAACCCGACCAAGGTAGAAGCTGTAGATTATTCCCAAAAACAGGAAAAACGACAGAACGACCTCGATGATCATCTGGATCTGTATCAGCACTGGCTGGTCTCCAGTCTTGCCGCGGTTACGATACCACAGGCTGGGGATGGAAAGGACGTGATTTTAAGTCTCGGTGGCTGCGGCATCGGGGGTGGCGGGGGGAGAAGCCGCCGCATTCTTCGGGTGGGAGTTATCGGTCGGAACCAGCCTTCTTTCGATTTTCACAGCCGCTTTACCATGTAACTTCCCCAGCCGTCCCTCAAACAATGGCGTCTGACCGCATTGGAGCCTGACATGGATCGGTGTGCCACTGCGATGAGGGAAGGTTATCTGTTTACCAGGATGAAGGTTCAGAACTTCCGAAAGGGGAACGACCTTTTCCTCAAATACTGCGGAAACCTGCGCATCGGTCTCAAGAATCTCGGAAATGAGATGGTCTTCCCATATGGAATCCCGCCCGAATCTCTCTCCCATGAACTGCTGGGATAACTGATCACGCACGGGTTCAAGCGTCGCATAGGGGATAATGAGATCCATATTCCCGCTCCGGTCCTCCATATCAATATGCAGTCGGGTCATCACTACTGCATTGGAGGCCCGTGCGATCGCGGCAAAACGGGCGCTTATCTCCAGTCGTTCAAACGACAGGGTAATCGCGCATACAGGACTGAAGGCGGTCGAAAGATCATTGAGCGTCAGGGCAATGAGTTTCTCGATCAACGCCCTTTCGATCGCTGTATGGGGTCGGGCTTCCACGCCGGCATGGCCGGTCCCACGCGGACCACCCATCAGAATATCGATGATCGAATAGGACAGGGAGGAATCAACCACGATCAGGCCATAGTTCTCCCATTGCACGGCCTTGAACACCGCGAACATGGACGACGACGGCACAGCGTTCATATAGTCGCCGAAGCGCATCGACTGGATGCTCTCCATCGTGATTTCGACGTTGTCGTTTGTAAAACTGCGCAGCGTGGACGACATGATCCTGACAAGGCGATCGAATACGATCTCCAGCATGGGCAGGCGTTCATAAGCTACGAAGCCAGCCTTGATGACCCGCTCCATACCGTTCGCTTCACGCGGGGGCGCCCCGCCGAACGTATTGCCCAGAAGACTGTCAATTTCGGACTGGTCCAGTACCTGCCCGCCAATCACGTCATCATGCTCGGCCGCGTCTGAAATCCCTTCGGCAGCAGGATGATGGTCGGCAATATCCTCATGCGGCGTGCCATGCTGATCTTCGGTGACCGTCTCGTGCTGTTCGGTCCCCTTTGTCGTATCGTCTGCATCCTGCATGTCGTCTGTCACCACGATTCCCAACTCAGTGCTTTTGTAGGTGTTCCAGAAGCCTGCCTGCTTACTGGACGAGCAACTCGACGAAATACACGTTCGTCACCTGGAGGGGGGCCAGATCTGTTCTCAGGCGACGTATGATCGCTTCACGCAGCCTGTATATTCCGTTCCCCCGGATATCCTGCGGGCGCGTTTCATGCAGATATGTCTGGAATACATCCTGGATTTCGGGAATGGTACTCTGAAGCGAGGCCTCATCGGTTGCGCCTGCTATCTCGACCTTGGCGGTGATCTTCACATAGACCGGATGCCCGTCTCCGCTATCAAGATTGGAAACAATGGTTGGGATCCCCACCAGAATGGGCGGGTGCAAGACTTCATTGGCTTTTTCCCCGGCGGTCTTGAACAGCTTGTCCTTCTCCATGAAGGTGACCCCGCTAATGAGAAGGATCAGGCCAGCAAGCCCCCCGATCACCAGCTTCAACTTCGATTTCTTGGTCGTACCCTTGCGAGCTGCTTCAGCCCCGGCGGCTCCAGTCTCCTTCCCGGCATCCCCCCGTGGGGAGGCGGGTGCGCCGCCGGTCACAGTCTCGCTCATATCTGGTGTGGCTCCGGAATGGTTGGATAAATATATTCGCCACTCAGTTTAGCTACTCAGTCCCCCCTACTCAATGGCCGGACGGATTGAAGCTCGCGTATTTTATGATTTAGGATGATCTATCCCTTTTATTTTCTGTTGTAACATGATCGCTGACCCTGTCCCCTGAAAAGCCCTCGATTTGGAGTAAGGTCTGTCCACAGAAGACAGGCGATAAAGAAAGCGCTTCACACAGGACCAGATCATCGGGCTCCTGAAGGTGCAACAGGCGGGCGCCACGGCGGCCGATTGGTGCCGTGGGCACGGGATCAGCGATGCGACCTTCTACACGTGGTGATCGAAATACGGCGGGATGGAAGTGTCGGCAGCGCGGCGGCTCAAGGCTCCTGAAGAGGAGAACGCGAAACTGAAGCGGCTCCTGGCGGAGAGCGTGATGGACGTCTCGACGCTGAAGGACCTGCTGGCAAAAAACTCGTGACGCCCGGTTTGCGGCGTGACGCCGTGACCTGGGCGATGACCGAACGGGATTACTCGCAGCGGCGGGCCTGCCGCCTGATCGGCATGGACCCGAAGATGTGGCCCTATGCGTCCTGCCGTCCGGGTGATGCCGGGACGTGCGGTCGGCTACGCGATCCTGAGGGCGAACGACGCCGGTTCGGCTATCGGCGCCTGCACATCCTCTGGAGCGCGAGGGAGTGGCCATGAACCACAAGAAGCTGTTCCGGCAATATTGTGGGGAAGGGCTGTCGGTCCGCAAGCGTGGTGACCGGAAACGGGCAATGGGCCCCCGCTCGCCAATGCCGCTGCCCGACGGCCCCAGTCAGCGCTGGAACCTGGATTTTTCTCGGACGCACTGAACAACGGACGGCGTGACAGGGGTGGACGACTACACGCGGGAGTGCCTGGCGCTGGTGGCGGATACGTCGCTGTCAGGTGAACGGCTCGCCCGCGAGCCAGACCGGATCGGGGAACATCTGTTCCGAAACCTCGCCCACACCCGCTCGGTCATTGAGGACTGGCGCGCTGACTACAATGCCGTCAGGCCCCACACCAGCCTCAACGGCATAATGCTAGAGGCTTTCACCCAAAACGCCAATAAGGCATACAACAACCCACAGACCCTAACTTAAAAATGAGGGCACGCTCGGGGTAGGGCTAGTGGCCCATTATGACCTGTCCTGACTCGACCCACTCTCTCCAGCATCCAGGAGGTGGCCCGCTCCTGAATGCTGCCTTTATCGCATACAGCGACCCGGATTTCATAAGACAAGTCCTGAGCCTATCGTCCGTTTCGGATCATATAAACGATCTCGTTCATAACCCGCCGATCATCCACACGCTCAACCCCATAGTCAGAGGAGAACACCATCTGATCTTCTCTATCTGGCTCTCAGACAGCAAGAACACGTCACTCACAGCCTCACCTCCATTGGTAAGACTGTGAAGCACAACAGTTGACAAACATAGAAGAGCTTAGTAAAAATTATCATTTTGACAGAGGATGTTATGGATACTAGTGAGTTCCGAAGGCGTCTTTTTTTCCACCAGTTGGTTTTGATGAAACCAACAAAGATTTTATGAAACACGCTGATTGTTCCTCCGTAGATTTTCAGGCACAGAGATTCGTTGAAATCTGCCGTGAAATTGACTACGATCCAATGTATCATCGCAAGTTGTGGGAATGGGTTTTTATTATACATCACTTGCGCCGGAAGAACATGATCCTTCCAAATAAACGTGGTTTGGTGTTTGGCGTAGGAACCGAACCATTGCCATCTTTATTTGCGAAACACGGTGTTCGTGTTGTCGCGACAGATGCTCCGGTTGATATTATTAAAGATTCTGGATGGACTGATACTAATCAGCACAGTGATAATCTTGAAGGTATTTATAAGGAAAATATAGTAAACAAAGAAGATTTTTTCAATCTTGTGTCACACGATCATTGTGACATGAATAATATAAATCATAAATTTAATAATTTTGATTTTTGCTGGTCATCATGCTGTTTTGAGCATTTGGGAAATATTCAGCGCGGAATCGATTTTGTTATTAATAGTGTCGAAAAAACTCTGAAATTAGGTGGTGTCGCCTGCCATACGACGGAATTTAATCTGTCTTCGAATGAACATACGCTCGAAGAAGGTCCAACGGTTATCTATAGAAAACGCGATATACAAGAATTGGCTTTCAGGCTGCGTCAGCGTGGTCATGAAGTTGATGAAGTCGTTTTTTCGAATAGTCAGAATGCAGTAGATTGTTTTGTTGATTTACCACCTTTCCATGACGGGTTTCCTCATATTCGTCTGGAAATCGAAAAATATGTGGTAACGTCAGTTGGGTTGGTTATTACGCGACGACGCTAAGTTATATTGGCGTATTACACTTTATTACTATATATAATGAATTTTGTTGTTTTTATTATTAAAGCTACAGTTTCGTTTTATGATGAGTTCTGCCTCTATGGGTCACCAAGATTCAGGATTTCATGAATGGCGGGGCGTCAGTTGAAGAGACGCTGGAACCGTGGGCGTCTGGACTTGGGGTAGCCAAGGAGCGGATCGTGCCGCTGTATGCGCAGAAGCGTGTCGCGGCTTCTGCGTGTGCCTTTTTCGATGTCCTGATTGGCAATGAACCGCGCAAGACAGGATGGATGTGGACTTGTAACGGTTTTGTGCCGGTCATCTGAGCGTTTCAAGCTCGTATCAGGAGACCGACGAGGGCATGAAGCATACGGAAGATTTCAAACGCGAGGCCGTGAGTATTGCGTTGGGCAGTAGGTTGTCACGCACGCGCGTTGCGGCCGACCTGGGTATCGGCGAATCCACTCCGGGTAAATGGATAGTGGATTATCGTCCGACCGGGCCGGCATCCGCGCCTCAGGCTGATCTGGCGCGCGAGAATGAACGTCTTCGGCATGAATGGCCAATCAGAGAGGCTGTGCCAGGTTTTACGGGTCTCGGCACGGGGGTACCGGGGCTGGACATCCCGACCGACCTGTCAGCGTCAACACACCGACCTGAAGGTGCGGGCGCATATCCGTGGGCATTATGCTCTGAGCGACGGCGCCTACGACCGGCCGCGCATGACCATGGACCTCAGGGAAGCCGGGCTTGATGTCGGGGAACGTCGCATTGGCCGACGGATGAGGGACAACGGGATCCGAGCCGTACGCACCCGTCGTCACAAGGTCACGACCGACAGCCACTACCAGTCTGACATTGTGGCCAACCTTCTGGACGGCGATTTCCCTGCAATGGGCCCAACCGGAAATGGGCGGGAGATATCAATTATATCCGGACTGCCGAAGGCTGGCTCTGCCCGGCTGTCGTCATCGATCTGTTCAGTCGTCGCGTGATCGGGAGGGCCTTAAGCGACCAGATAAAAAAGAATCTGGCCATCCGTGCCCTGGATATGGCGGTGCAACTGAGTAACCCGGCGCCCGGCTGCATTTTCCACTCTGATCGTGGCAGCCAGTACGGCTCTCATGATTTTCAGAAAAAGCTGCTGGCCCACGGACTGCTGGCTTCAATGTCCGGAAAGGGAAACTGTTTTGACAACGCTGCCGACGAAACGTTTTTCAAAAGCCTGAAGGCGGAATGGCCCTGAAGGCAGAACTGGCCAACCCGTCGCCATCTTCCAGTATATCAATGGGTTCTACAATCCACGTCGACGCCATTCATATCTGGGCGCAGCCGCCTTCTCGCTTTCGAAGCTGGAGTGGCATCATCACTTCCTGACCGGCACAAAACCGTTACAAGTCCACCTTGAGCCGCCGCGCTTCCGACACTTCCATCCCGCCGTATTTCGATCGCCACGTGTAGAAGGTCAGCATCGCTGATCCCGTGCCTGCGGCACAGATCGGCCGCCGTGGCGCCCGCCTGATGCTCCTTCAGGAGCCCGATGATCTGGTCCTGTGTGAAGTGCTTTCTTCATCGTCTGTCTCCAGTAGACAGACCTTACTCCAAATCGAGGGCATTTCAGGGGGCAGGGTCAAGACAGCCTCAATGAAAAAGCGGTTATCCTTTCCGCTGTACCCCCGATCTATGCAGGTTTTTAATCAAATCCAGATCCTACAAAAATATTAAATATCAATTTATTTTAGATTCCCACTTTCTTAATATCTTATCATATATAATACAAATTCGTTTTTTATAAGCATCCATGGAAAAATTTTCTGCTTGCGCATATCCACTTACCTTTAATTTTTCATACAATTCATCATTGCTATCTATAGAGTTAATGCCAGAAGCAATTGATGATGAATCATAGGCATTCACAATTATTGCACTATCTCCAGAAACTTCTGGTAAACTACCTTCATTTGATGTCAATACAGGAGTGCCAATAGACATAGATTCAATTATTGGCAATCCAAACCCCTCTGCAATTGATGGAAACAATAGACATCGTGCATTTAAAAGAAGGCTATATAGTATGTTTTGTGGTAGATATTCTATAAATATTATTCTTCCAGTTTTTATACCATAATCCATTAACCTGAGTTCATTATCACTCTTCCATGACATGGCTCCAACAATAACAAGTTTGCGTTTTGTTTTACTTTTTAGAAATCCTTCTATTATTCTGCCAATATTTTTCTTTGGCTCTATAGATCCATAAAACATGAAATAGCTTCCAGCATCCAGATTGAACAATGATTTTATTTCATTTTCTGGTCGCATAATATCATCTGTCGAGACATTATTTATCAATGAGGACTGATAAGAATTATATATTTTACCATTTGAATTTGGAAAAAATGAAATAATATCCTTTTTAGATGATTCTGAAACAGTACATATCGGAACATCCATATTAGATATTTTGTTTATTAAATTGTAATAATAATTTTTATTATCTAAGGTTGTGTGAGGAAAACGAAGGGGTATTAAGTCATGTATCGTATATATATTTATTGCTCCCTTCACTTCTATAGGGAAAGGGTATGTCCAATGCATAATACGAGGAGGTTGCACCATTTCAACCGGTAGGAATTTACCGGTAATCCGGAAATGTCTTCCGGCTTTTTCGAATATATTTTGAGAATTTAAGATATGGTCATATGCTGGCATACGTTCAATAAAATCACGCGGATTTACGCGTCCAGTTAAGTTAATATAAAAACAATTTTCTTTTTTTTCTGATAAAACTTTATATCGTATCCACTGTTTTATTTTTTCTTTTCCTGGTGTTTTTTTTTCGGTTTTAGAAAGGCTCTCAAAAAACATAACTTCCTTTAATATGTCAGGTACATCTTTATGTATGTTTAATCCATAAAGAACATCAACTGGATGACCTAAGCATTTTATAATATGGCTTAGGGTACGAGCATATGTGGCAATGCCTGTTCCTTTCATAAGAGATAGATTAAAACCATCTATACAAACTCTATATTTTTTACTATTCTCTAAGTTATTCATTTTTTTGTGCCTATGTACGTAAATTTGATTGAAATTTATTATATATTACATAAGATCCTTCTTAAGTTAAGGCAACAATTCTTTTTTCTAACAAGGTATGTTGAGAATTAACGCGAATTGATGATTGCGGTCTCAGGACGCATTACGATCGCATGGACTTGTGACAGTTTTGTGCCGGTCATCTGAGCGTTTTAAGCACGTATCAGGAAACCGACGAGGGCATGAAGCATACGGAAGATTTCAAGCGCGAGGCCGTGAGGATTGCGTTGGGCAGTGGGCTGTCACGCACGCGCGTTGCGGCCGACCTGGGTATTGGCGAATCTATTCTGGGCAAATGAATAGTGGATTATCGTCCGACCGGGCCGGCATTCGCGCCTCAGGCTGATCTGGCCCGCGAGAATGAACGTCTTCGGCATGAATGGCCAAATCGAGAGGCTGTGCCAGGTTTGACGGGTCTCGGCACGGGGTTACCGGGCTTGGACATCCCGACCGACCTGTCAGCGTCAGCGCACCGACCTGAAGGTGCGGGCGCATATCCGTGAGCATTATGCCCTGAGCAACGGCTTCTACGGCCGGCCGCGCATGTGCATGGACCTCAGGGAAGCCGGGCTTGATGTTGAGGAACGTCGCGTTGGCCGCCTGATGAGGGACAACGGGATCCGAGCCGTACGCACCTGTCGCCACAAGGTCACGACCGACAGCCACCACCAGTCTGACATTGTGGCCAACCTTCTGGACGGCAATTTCCCTGCAATGGACCCAACCGAAATGGGCGGGAGATATCAGTTATATCCGGACTGCCGAAGGCTGGCTCTGCCTGGCTGTCGTCATTGATCTGTTCAGTCGTCGCTTGATCGGGTGGGCCGCAAGCGACCGGATAAAAAGGGATCTGCCCATCCGTGCCCTGGATATGGCGGTGCAACTGCGTAACCCGGCGCCCGGCTGCATTTTCCACTCTGATCGTGGCAGCCAGTACGGCTCTCATGATTTTCAGAAAAAGCTGCTGGCCCACGGACTGCTGGCTTCAATGTCCGGAAAGGGAAACTGTTTTGACAACGCAGCCGTCGAAACGTTTTTCAAAAGCCTGAAGGCGGAATGGCTCTGAAGGCAGAACTTGCCAACCCGTCGTCAGGCCACCGTCGCTATCTTCCAGTATATCAATGGGTTCTACAATCCACGTCGACGCCATTCATATCTGGGCGGCATCAGCCCTCCCGCTTTCGAAGCTGGAGTGGCATAATTACTTCCTGACCGGCACAAACCGTTACAAGTCCACCCGCCTGTTGTCCTTTCAGGATCCCGATGATCTGCTCCTGCGTGAAACGCGTTTTCATCATCGTTTGTCTCCAGTGGACAGACCTTGCTTCAAAACAAAGATATTTCAGGGGGCAAGGTCACTACCTCTTGGCTGCTGCCTTTGTCGCATACAGCGGCCCGTATTTCATGTAACTTCATTCATTGTCATGCGGTTGAAACCGTAGTTCAAAACAGATATATCGATAGCGACTAGTATACGAAGATCACCAACACGATTATGAGAAATGTATGTTAAAAAGTATTTTCTCTTTTGAAGATAATTATGTGTATGCTTTTAAAGATAATCTTCAAATCCATCCACAAAGACCAATTCTTTATATAATACAGATCATAGTCTAACCGCTTTTGTGCCATATATTTCGTTTTTATTTCTCCCCTGCATCCC
Organism: Komagataeibacter sp. FNDCR2; assembly: GCF_021295395.1. Taxonomy (NCBI): domain Bacteria; kingdom Pseudomonadati; phylum Pseudomonadota; class Alphaproteobacteria; order Acetobacterales; family Acetobacteraceae; genus Komagataeibacter; species Komagataeibacter sp. FNDCR2. Next base: position 94,849 of record NZ_JAIWOU010000003.1, on the reverse strand, counting down.
ATAACCTGTGCCAGTCCGGTTATTCCAGGTTTTACCATGTGTCTAGCAGAATAACAGTCTATGACTTTTTCATAAGGTTCATTATTGACCTGCATGGCAGTGGCATGGGCACGGGGACCAACAATGGACATGCTGCCCAATAGCACGTTAAAAAACTGCGGGAGTTCATCCAAGCTGAAATTACGCAGGTATCGGCCTATTCTGGTAACACGGGGATCATTCCGTACCGTTCGCTGTGCGCCTGTGGGATCAGCCTGGTTAATATGCATGGTCCTGAATTTAAAGACCTTTATGATTTTATTATTAAAACCATAACGATCCTGTATGAATAATACCGTTCCATGACTATCTATTTTTATAAGTAATGCTATGATCGCCATTATTGGCGATAGAATTATTATAAAAACCAGAGCCAGTATCTTATCTTCCAGCCATTTCACCGCCAGATGACTTCCCGCCAGGGGAACCTTGCTGACAGGGAAAAGAATGATGTCAGGATACTGCTGCTCTATGCCGTCAGGACCATCTATTCGCTGGTTATCCATGGCCAGATAAATATTAACTGGCAGCACGATAATCTTGCGAATAAGCGCACGCAATCTTTCGCGTCCGGCATCGACAGTGGAAATAATAATGATATCTGGCAGATCTCTGCGGCAGAAGGCAACCATGTCATCAATATTGCCAAGAACAGGCACGCTATGATGGAAATGTCTCAGGCGCTTCGTGCGGTCATCAAATATACCGATAACCTCGCAATGATCAGGTTCTTCCAGAAGTTTTGTGACAATCCTTTCGCCCTCCAATCCCCCACCTAGCACGAGAACACGCTGGCGCATGTAGGGCAGGCCTGTTTTGAATAGGTCTTTCAGGAACACTTTCTTCCCTTGGAAATGAGAAGGAAATGGCGGTATCTCTGACATGGGCGGGAGATTTGCATCCATCTTCTGCCTGGTGGGGCGGGCTGTCTCCTCACCTGACGGATCGGCGGAATGAGAGGAAGACATTTCAGCCACGTTGTCTCATATCCTTGAAAACCGCAAACAGGAAACCCCAGGCTGAATAGATATATCTAGTCAGAAGTCGCCTGGGTTCAAGAGCAATGCGCCACAACCACTCTACATTAAGCTTTTGCACGAGAGGGGGGGGCTGGGGCGTGAGACCCAGCGCAACCAGAAGCGCCTGACCAATGCACAGTGCCCAGCAGGGAGGCAGAACGTCTCTGTACTGATCCACGAAGATCTCGCTCCGGGGCGCCCCGACCCCCATAAAAAGGAGTGTGATTTGGTGATGACGGATGCTGGAAGCCAGATGGGATGCATATTCCGGGTCATTTTCAAACCCATAAGGGGGAACGGCAAAGGCGATTTTATCCTGAAGGCCATGCCGCTGCGCCCATTCCCGTGCCGCGGCAACGGTTCTCTCACTATCAAGCACCATGAAGATGCGATGTCGCGCCAGAAGATCGGGCCGTGCCATGAGATCCGCGACAATGCCCCGTCCCGTAACCCGCCCGGCAATCTTCTGGCCACGCATTTTTGCGTAATAGAGCAGGGGGAAGCCGTCACACGTCAGGATGGCGGCGTGCCGGCAGGCCTGTACAAACTTCTGATTATGCTGCATCAGGCTGATATGCTGGATATTTGGGGTAATGATCAGTCCTACGCCCTCCTGTTCCGAGCGGAAGGTCGTGCCAATCAATGTGGCCACTTCCCTTTCTGAAAGGGAAGAAAAATGTAGGCCGAAAATTTCAGGAGGAAGAGTGCAGTCAGTCGGATGTTTTCTCATCGACGATATCGAACTTTCGCCTCTGTAACAAAATGGCGGTTAAATGCCCTGAAAAAGGAAACACATAATAGTATATAGTTTATAAATCTATTTTGCTCGTTATAGATTATATCATTATGTGAAATGCATTAAATTTTTGAAAAACATTTATCTACCAGCCAATATTCTGGTTAAGAAAATAATAGGATGTATAGAATGTCTGTTTCAGAACGGGTTCTGCCTCCATGACATATCCATGAAAAAATAGAATGACGGGTACAAGAGCAAAGGCGAACCAGTGAACGAGAAAGGTCGGGACAGGCGGAAGGACACGGGCAATCAGCGTGGCCGCCGTCGTACCGATACCAGCTCCGGCCACGACTTCCATAGGGGTATGGGCATGCAGCATGATGCGCGTATAGCCAATCAGTGCGGCAATCAGGGCAGGTGGCAGCATGGCCATTAGCCAGGAATGAAAGCGCGGCTGGAAGATCATGTTGATCAGGCTGCCATAAACGGCCGAGCTGGAGGCAACATGGCCGCTGGCGCTGAAAGGGTGGCCGTCATAGCCATAAAACTGGGCCCAGAGCAGGCCCAGCATTTTGCTCAGTACGATACAGCCAAAGGTAAGAAATATACCAATACCCCATATGGCCGCGTTACGTTTCCAGCCCATGGCTATGAACAGGACGATGGTGACCACAAACAACGGAATGATGGTCGCCTCGTCTCCGAAATCCGTAATAAATCTCACGCTTACCCCCGAATCAATATGAACAATCAGATCTTTTTGTAAATTGAGTTTGGTATGTAGAAATGTCTTTTGTTCAGTATTGTTCCAAGTATATAACCTTTCACTTCTTCAATGCAGTTTATAAGATATCTTGTCTTGTTATAATCGGTTTTTTCAGCTTCGAGAACAATAATATTGGCATCCACATTGGCGGAAAGGCCCGCCCCCATATGCGATGCGCTGGCCGCCGGTGAATCTATGAGGATCAGATCAAAATTGTTTTCCTGACTTGTTACGAAGTTGATCCAGTCTCTCTGGTGCAGTCGGCTGCCGACATGTTCGTTGGGAATCACGATGGAAAGGGGGATCTGCTGTACCCTGAACGCCGAAAGATTGCCGTTGAAGGTCAGATCCAGATCGGTCACGGCCTGCAGGGGCAGGGCATAACGGTGGTGTATGACGGATGCGGCCTTGCCCGTTGCCTCACTGATGGAAATCAGCAGTATGTTCAGTCCCAGCCTGTTGCTGGCGACCACGGCGAAATCCCGCGTGATGCTGGACGTGCCCGCACCGGGGTCAGGCGCCAGGAACTGTATGGCAAAGGCTTTCTGCTGCTGGTGGGGGAGCAGATAGAACAGCCGGGTCGCATCCTGCTCGCTGAGAAAGCGGCTATGGAGCTGGCTGGCTATGGTCGCTGGCGTCAGGGCAGTAGCCATCAGGGTTTTCTTTTCCAGAACAGGAAGGAATTTTGACGTGGCGGTGGCGGGTTCCTGTCGGTCACTGCCGCCAGAACAGGCAGGCCCAGCATGCTTTCCACGTCCCGGACGGTTATGAATATTTTTTGCGTGGTGACACACAGGGCCAGAACGGCGGCCCCCACAATGGCCCCCGCAAAGATACCCAGAACCAGCAGGGGAAGACGCAGGCTCGTTCCATGCAGGGGCGTTTCGGGGGGCTGGACAACGCGGATATTGGCGCTGGCCTGCTGGTTGGCAACCGTTGTCAGCCGGGCTTCCTCGGCATTCTGGGTAATGGCCTGATAGCTGGCCGCCATGACATCGCGCTCGGTCTGAAGGGCGCGATACTGGGCCGACAGGGAAACCAGTTCATGAAGGCGGGCATGCAGTTTGTCGGCGCCTTCGGCAATGGTGGTCTCTTTGGCGCGAAGGCCCTCTGTCCTGGAGCGTAACAGGATATTCTGCTGGTACAGTTCGTTGTAAACGGAATTGATGCCCTGCCGGGTGGTCTGCTTTTCCCGCGTCGGGATCTGGTGCAGGTTTTTTTCAATATCGGTGATCTGCTTATTTATGTCCTGAAGAATAGGAAAGTTATCCTTGTAACGTCCCCCTACATCTGCCTTCTGGATCATGAGCTGGCCCAGTCGGCTGGTCAGCAGCTTCGCACGGTCGCTCTCGTCGGTATCGGCGTAGAGTTCAACGACTTTCGGCAGCACCCCCAGGGCATGTTCTATCGTGTTGATCTGTGCATCCAGATTATTGATTTCGCTTACAATACCAGTTTTTTCATCTTCCAGGTCACTGACCCGCCGCAGCAGCAGGGAATATTGCTGTGGAAGATCGCTGATGTTGTGTTCCAGCTCGAAAGTGACCAGATGGTTTTCCGCATCATGAAACGCGGTGACCATCTGCTGGTGCAGGGTGCTTGGGGCATCCGTGGTCCGGCGGTTGAAAACCTCGGTCCGGTAGCGGATGTAATCCTGGACGAAAACCTCCAGCGCGCGCCGCGCGACATTACGGTTGAGATTGCGAAGGGACAGTTCGATCAGGTTGGACTGGGGAACTATGGTAATGCGCAGATCCCGGCTGAAACGCGTTACGGCGTTCTGGCGTGTTTCCGCGTTATAACTGTTCATTCCCGGATAGAGGGTCTGCCGCCCCACATCGTTGACGACTTCCTGGGCAAGGGTCGGGCTGTTCAGGATCCCCAGTTCCCCCTGCATGATCTGGTCGCGGTCCAGCACGATGCTGCTGCCGCTTTGCTGGTCCGTGGGGTGGAAGACATATTCATTCCCGTACAGAACCAAAAGCCGGGCATGCGCGGTAAAGCTGGGGCGCGCCGTAAGGCTGGCAAGGAAGCCAAGAACGCATGGAATTACAAACGCTATAGTTATAACATTCTGATAGTAGAAAAATGACGTCAGTATGTCCCTTATGCTCCATTTATGGTATGAAGCGGACCTGGCGATCAGAAATGGCTTGGTTTTTTCAGTCATTCAGGGCGCCAGTTACAGTCATTTTGCAGAACATATTGCGGTTTTATATTTTAGGCATCTGTTAATGTTACGGAAACCAGAAAATGTATCATGACCGACCTTTGCAATATGTTACCGTCTGGCGGTGTGTATCCGGCTCTATCAGGCCAGACCCCCTGTTGCATGGGACTTCGAAAAAGTTTACTAGAACCTAAAAGTGAATCTTGCAATCCGAACTGTCTGGAATCTATGCGCTTCTTTCCCTGGTTCCTGCTCTTCGCAAGCGTGGTGCTTCTGGGTGGTTGCGTGGAGCATCTTGATCCCCGGCCCCATGGGGCCAAGCACTTTGTGCCGTGGTCGGATGATGTCGTCCCCTATCATCTCGCACCGGGGGATAGCGTAGGATTACGTTTCATTCTCAACCCGGAACTGAACGAGACCAATATCCCCATAGCGCCGGATGGTAGCATGTCCGCCCCACTGGTGGGAACGGTGCAGGCCGCCGGTATTACCGTGGAGGACCTGCGCAGGCTGCTCACCGAACGCTATACGGCCTATCTGCGGGAGCCTTCGCCCGATGTGTTGATCCATGCCTATGACGCGGCCCAGATTTATGTGGGTGGTGAAGTCAAGAAGCAGGGGATCTACCCCATGGTGGGACCGACCAACGCCATGCAGGCTGTCATTACGGCGGGTGGCGCGATTGATGCCGCTGAAATGAGCGAGACCATTCTCATCCGCCGCCGGGCCGATGGCCGCCCGATGATGCGGGTCGTCAACCTGCGGCGCTATCTCAACACGGCGGATAGTCGCGATAATGTTGCCCTGCGCCCGGGAGATGTCGTTTATATTCCCAAGACGGAAGCCGGTTCGTTCGATCTCTTTATCGAGCAGTATATCGACAAGGCCATCCCCTTCAACCGGACATTGAACTACAATGTCGGAACCGGAATGTTCTATTAAAGCAAGCATGGAGCCCGTCGCAGCAAAATCCCTTCCGGACGTGACAGGAAAATATTCCCGCCCGCGCGTTTTAATGCTGGCGGAATCCTGTAATCCGGAATGGTATAGTGTCCCCCTTGTGGGATGGTCGCATTACGAGGCCGTTGCCCGTCTGGCTGATGTGCATCTGGTGACACGTCAGCGTAACAGAGCGGCCCTGGACCGGGCGGGTCTGAAGGAAGGGCGTGATTACACGGCCATTGACACCGAGTTCATCTTTGAACCGATGGTGCGTCTGGTCAACTGGATAAGCGGCCCCAACAAGGGCTGGGCGGTCCTGACGGCGCTTACCATTCCGTCCTATCTGCTGTTTGAATGGATTGTCTGGCAGCGCTTCCGCAAGGCATTGAAGGGGAAGCGGTTTGATCTGGTGCACCGGGTCACGCCGGTCAGCCCTGCCGTACCCAGCCCGTTTGCCTCATGGTGCCGGGCATCCGGGGTGCCATTCGTTCTGGGGCCTATCAATGGGGGCCTGCCATGGCCTCCCCAGTTTCCTGATTTACAGAAACAGGAAGGGGAGTGGCTGTCCCGGTTCCGGTTCCTGTTCAGGTTCGTGCCGGGATACAGGTCCACCCGCAACGCCGCATCGGCCATTATCGCGGGGGGAATGAGCGCCTGGCGGGAAATCCCCGCGAAATGGCGGCGCAAGACCTTCTATATCCCTGAAAATGGGTTTGATCCACGCCGCTTCCCGCTGGCGCGCGCGCGTACGGCGCAGGATTATGCCAACCGCCCGGTCCACGCCATCTATATCGGCCGCCTGGTGCCCTACAAGGGATGCGACATGCTGATTGAGGCAGCAGCTCCCTTTCTGCAGTCAGGGCGGATGACCCTGACGATTATCGGGATTGGTCCGGAAGAAGCCAGACTGCGGGAGCAGATCAGTCAATTCGGGATTGATGAAAAGGTACATTTTACGGGAGCACTGGACCATCATCAGATCGCGGAATACCTCGGCAAGGCTGATATCCTGACCTTTCCCTCCATTCGGGAATTTGGTGGGGCGGTGGTGCTGGAGGCCATGGCCATGGGGGTGGTTCCGGTTATTGCGGATTATGGTGGCCCGGCGGAACTGGCCTCTCCCAACTGCGCGTTTCTGGTCCCCCTGGCCGGGCGTCCCGCGTTTGTCAGTGCACTCCGGACCGTTCTGGGGCGTATCGTGGCGCAACCCGATCAGCTCGTGCCTTTATCGCGCAATGGCCGGACGCGGGCGAACACCTTTTTCACCTGGTCCCGCAAGGCGGAACAGATCATGGAAATTTATCGCTGGGTGATGGGGAAACGCCCAACCCGACCGGATTGGGGCATGCCTTTTCGCGATAGGGACTGAATGGCCAGCCCGGTCTATGCCATCCCCCTCTGCGAAGGGGGCTGGTCGTCGTTTCCTTGCCGGTCTTCGAGATCAAAAATTGTAAAATACAGGGCAACGGCCAGCATACCATTATTACAGAACAGGTTTGATTCCGTAAAATTGTGAATGCACAGGGCGCATAGAAAAGACACATGAAAGCAGGCCAGAGGGTAGCTCAGGACGGTCGGTCTGCTGGGGTCAGGGCGCCCGGCTCTGCCCAGTGCCTCAAGCGCCAGCGTGAATGTGCGGATGATGATCGACAGGCCCCAGATAAATCCCACCGCGCCCCCGGTGGCCAGCAGGTCCAGATAACCGTCATGGGCTTCGTTGATATGCGCCTCACTGCCGAACCACATGGATGTCTTGAGGCTGGGCTGAACCGAGGGGTCAATGGACCAGAATGAATAAAATCCTGCCCCGAACCAGGGACGCTTCTGGATTTCCTGGAACATGAAGGACCACAGATCGGTTCGGCTGGTGAAGGTCATGTCCTGAAAAAGGGCAAAGGGAGAGACGTTCGTAATTTCACACCATATGAAATATCCAAAGACGGTACAGATAAGGATGGCGAAAATTGAAACGACAATAGCCACGGATAATGACATGCGGCTGTGGGTCAGCTTGAAAAACAGCAGGACCAGAACCGGCATGATCACGATAATGCCCAGGCAGGTCTTGGAGCGGCTGGCCAGAAGCAGCAGGAATAACAGCCCCATCCCCGCCAGTATCCTGTAACGCTCCCGTTTCGGGGGGCGATAGAGCAGCAGGGGGCCACCCGCCAGAAGGCCATACATCATGATCAGGCCGGTCTGGTTCTTCTGGCTCTGTATTCCTGCCAGTCCCTCGCTGGTCATGGCATAACCCGGCATCAGGATCCATACGATCAGATCCGCTATGGCGGCGACCAGACAGGAAATGAATATGAATTTCAGAAGATATTTCCGGTCCTTCATGGTGCATGTGAGCGTGACCGCGAGAATGATCTCGATCCATGCGAACATGATGCGGCGGGTGGATATGGGCGGGTCAAGCGCCCATACCGTGCTGCATGTAAAATAAAGAAAAAGTCCAATCAGCAGCCATGATGCCTTTATCAGCCGCAGGATCTGCGCCCAGCGCGCCCGGATAAGGGGAAGCGCCATGCTCAGCAGCCCAAGCCATACGAACCGGTTGATGGGATTGACATGGTCGGTGCTGGCCGCGACCGAGGCGCTGCGGTTGAAGTCCGGAACGCTCACGATCGAAAAGAGCATCATGGCGCATAGAAGGATGGTGGAAAGACGGCTGACCCAGTCGGTCTGCTGGATATTCCTTCCCAGGAGAGAATCCGCCTGCTCAGCCATCCTGCATGCCCCTACTGTAACGGCCCGAAAAAATATGCTCTACTGCCAGCCGGTTATACAGCCAGAACAAGGACGGCATTTGTGCATAATTCCTCGGCGGTTGCTATGCGGGAATGCCCGGTGACGGTAAGCATTGTCGTTCCATGTTATGACCGCATGGACCTGCTGGAGCGAACCCTGAGGGCCTGCATGAACCAGACCGGCGTTCCTGCCGGGCTGACATGGGAAATTATGGTGGCGGATAATCATCCGGAACGGATGGCGCGGGACGTTGTGACCCGCCTGCAGCCACAAAGCCCGGTTCCCCTGCATCATGTTCCCGCAGGTGTACGCAATATCGCCCATGCCCGCAACTGTGGCGTAGCCGCCGCGAAAGGTGCCTTCATTGCATTCGTGGATGATGATGAAGCACCGGAGCCTGACTGGCTGGCGGCTCATTTCACCTGCCTGGACAGAACGGGGGCGGATGCCAGTTTCGGGCCGAAATATCCTGTTTTCGCGGGGGGATCCGCACCTGACTGGGATGCGGACGGTCGTTTTTATACAACTGATTTCCAGATGAAGCAGGACGCGGAGATTTATCCGCTCCGCTGGTTTCCGCCCCAGCCGCGTGGTCTGGGAACCGGCAATTCAATGATGCGCCGCGCCACCTGCCTGGTAGGAAAAGCGCCCTTTGATGAAAAACTGGGTCGCTGTGGAGGTGAAGATACCCTCCTTCTGCTTACACTTGCACATGAAAAGCGCCGCTTCGTGTGGTGCGCCAATGCGCGGGTGTGGGAGTTTAACGAGGCGGGGCGCATGACATTTGCCTATATGTGCAAACGCGTCCAACGCAGCTCGAGGCATTCGGCTATGGTGCGACTGGCCATCAGTCCTAATCCCGTGGCGACCCGTCTGGGGGTTTACGCGGTCGCCCTTGCCCAGATGGTCGTGTATGGGGGGATGTGGTTATTCCGCAGGCGCCCGGGGGATTACCTGCAGATCTGCAAGGCACTGGGAAAGTTTGGCGTCGGATCTCTGGATTTCATCCCGGAGCGTGAAAGCGGGACAGGGTCACAGGGCTGATGGCCGGCAAAAGCAACCTGAGCGGCGGCAGCGTCCCGGCCATGCAGGGCTGGTGCCATGATGCAGGGCGATGAAACCTGCCAGCCTGCCGGAAGTCCTGACACATATGCATGGCAGCATGGAGACGGGGTTGTTTTTCATTCGCATTATCGCTTTTGAAATTATGCCCCTGAATGTCAGGCGTCTATAAAATGACGGCTGAAATATCTTATTAACGCTTTTCTCGAATCCCACGCTTATTTTCAGTCTTAATATATTCATAACTTTCCGAACGATTTCTTCGGACTGGATCAATGCAGTCATGGTGCAGGTATTGACGGGTAGCTATCCGTTCGGACATAGAGATAACTACCCGGTTTTCAGTTGGACAGGGTGCATGGAAGCATCTCCTTCCACAGGGATGTGCCATGTACCTTCCATCCTGCTTCACCGGGGGGCGGAAAGGCTACCGGTGCCAGGTGTGCCGCCCAAGGCGGGTTTTGCTGCGCGGACGGTTCCATGCGCGATATCTCGTGAAACATGAAGGGAAGTTGCATCGGCATGTTGAAGTGGCTGAACAAGGACGCTCCGCTCCGCGTCAAGATCAGGGTAGCGATGCTGTGTCTGGAGATGTATCTCATACTCCAGATCATTATCGAGGCTGTTGGATATTTCATTCATGAGCCTGTCAGCCACATGTTTGTTATGAATATGTGCGCCCTTGGAATCGGACAGGTAATCGTCTTCTCCCTTTGGGCCGCAATGACCTTTGTGGTGACGAAACCCATTGAAACGCTTGCCACCATCGGTGAGCAGCTGGGGCGGGGGGAAGTCCGCAACGACAGCCATGTGCAGTTCCTGGATAATCGGGACTGCACGGGGCGTCTGGCCCGCGTGATGGTCGCGTTCGCCCGCGGTGTGGAGGAACAGGCCGAAGCCAAGGCGCGCCAGGAGGCGATGGGGGAAGAAATCAGGGAAGCCCTCAAGCGCAGCCAGGAACGTGACAGGCAGACCCATGAAGCCATAGAGGCGCTTGGGGCGGCTCTGGCCGTGATGGCCAAGGGAGATCTCCGTGCGCGGATCACCGATACCATCTTCGACGGAGAATTCGCGCCGCTGCGAGATGCGTTCAACCATTCCGCTCTGCGGCTGAACGAGGCCCTGCGTGCCGTAGCCAGCAATTCCGACCTGATCGCCACCGGTGCCACCGAGATTTCCACCGCCTCGGACGATCTGGCCAAGCGGACCGAAAAACAGGCATCGAACCTTGGTCAGGCCGCGGCCTCGGTCCGTACCATTACAGAAGGCGTGCAGCGCACCGCAACCGCATGCTCCGAAGCCAGCAAGGAAACAAAGCAGGCACTGGAGAAAGTGACGGCGGCCACCGAGATCATGGTCAAGACGACGCAGGCGATGGATGAGATCAAGAAGTCATCCGACGCTATTGGTGAAATCATCTCGGTTATCGATGGCATTGCATTCCAGACCAATGTCCTGGCTCTGAACGCCGGCGTCGAAGCCGCCCGCGCGGGTGATGCCGGTCGCGGCTTTGCCGTGGTGGCACAGGAAGTCCGATCCCTGGCGGAACAGTCGGCCAAATCGGCAAGCGAGATCAAACGCCTGATTTCACTTTCGGCCGATCAGGTCACCAAGGGCGTCGATCTGGTGCAGAAGACGGGTCATTACCTGACTGATTTCGCCGGAAGCACGCAGAACAGCGCCACCCGGGTGGAGGAAATTTCCGTTTCCACCCAGCAGCAGGCCCAGCGGCTGTCGGAAGTCACGACCGCCATCGGTGACATGGACCAGGTCACGCAGCAGAACGCGGCCATGGTCGAGGAAACGACGGCCGCCAGTCATAACCTGACGGCCGAGACCAGAACGCTGGCGCAGACACTCAGCCGGTTCAAGATCGGCAACAGGCGGGAAAGGGCACCGGCCATCAATGCCGTGGCGGACGACGTGCCGACGTTCACACCCCCGCCGCCGCGTGCGGGAAAGACCGCGCGTGCAACAGTGGCCATGCTGGCCAACCATCTGCCGACAACATCGTCCGACAAGGGATGGGAGGAGTTCTGAGATGTCCGATCCCTTACAGGACGCAGGTCTGGATTCATCATCTTCGCGGATTGATGGCGCCCCGGATGCGGCTTCCTGCCTGACATTACCCGAGCGCCTGGATACGTCCGCCGCCTTTGCCCTCAAGGACCTGATTGGTCAGGCGAAGGCCGGAACCGATACGCCTTCCCTGGATGCCTCGGGGGTTACCTATGTGGGGGGGCTGTGCCTCCAGCTTCTTCTGGCAAGTGGATGCACCCTTGTCGCACCGTCAGAACAGATGAAGGAAGCTTATGCTATCTTCGGGGTCAGTGAACTTCTGTCGGAACCGCTCACGTCTCCCGGGGAGCAATGAATATGGTGGGAAAGCGGACCATACGGGTCCTTACCGTCGATGACTCCCGGACCATGCTGGGCATGCTGCGCAAGGCCCTGGAAGGTGCGGGATATGATGTCATTCAGGGGGACGACGGTATAAACGGCCTGGAAGTCCTGCAGGCGGCAAACCCACCTCCCGACGCCATCATTACCGACATCAACATGCCACGTATGGACGGTTTCGGACTGATTGAGGCCGTGCGTAAAATGGACCAGTTCAGGCACATCCCGATCATCGTTCTCACAACCGAGAGCGATCCCGAGAAAAAGGCCAGGGCCCGTGCGGCCGGGGCCACGGGGTGGATCATCAAGCCTTTTAGCACCGACAGTCTCGTGGCGGCGATCCGCCGGGTTACTGCCTGAAAGGGAGGGCACCAGAATGAGTGGTGACATGGACGATATCCTTCAGGTTTTCTTCCAAGAGTGTGACGAACAGCTTCAGGAACTTGAACGCGGTTTGTCGGCTCTTTCGGATGGCGACGCTGGGCATGAGACCATCAATGCCGTTTTCCGCGCCGTGCATTCGATCAAGGGCGGCGCGGCCTCGTTCGGTCTGGAAAACCTCGTGCGCTTTGCGCATGTATTCGAAAGTTCTCTTGATGGCCTGCGTTCGGGTCGCATCGTCCCGAACCATGACATCATCAAGACTTTCCTCAAGGCGATGGATGTTCTTAGCGATCTGGTGGCCGAGGCGCGTGGGGGACCGTCCGTAGATGCCGGGCGCATCGCGGAAAGTCAGAGCGAGCTTGAGACCGTCATCGGCAAGGACGAGACATCCAAGACGACGGAAGACGTCACCCCGCAGGATTTCGTACCGGTTCCCATAAGTTTCGAGCCGGTACCCGTGGATTTCGGGTTTGATGACGCTTTTGCCTCCCCGGTCGAACCGCTGGTCGTCACGTTCCGACCGCACGAAGCGATGTATGAGCGGGGGGATGACGCCAGGAATATCCTGATCGGTCTCGCCGATGCGGCAAAGGCCGTTCAGGACGGGGAAATAAGCGTCACCTGCGATATGTCGGGTCTGCCGCCATTTGATGAGCTGGCTCCGGACAAACCCTACCTGTCATGGCGCATTGTCCTTCCGTCGGATGTATCGGACGATAGTGTCAACGCGGTGTTCGACTGGGTAAGCGATGTCTGCGACTTCACGCTTTCCCGTGGCGATGACCCGCAACCGCAGGGCGATGAAGCCGGGACTGGGGGGGATGCCGGATCGGAGCCCGAAAAAACGCTTGAGGTCCCATCTCCGGCCCCAACATCGGAAGCCAGTGCAGTTTCCGCTGCCCCACCGCCAGCCCCGGAAGCCGCGCCGGCCGTGGCTGCTCCGGCGGTACCTGTTACCAGCGTCAATGCGCGCGGTGTCCGGCGGCCTGAACAGGCGTCGATCCGGGTGGATCTTCACCGGATCGATGATCTGATGGATCTCGTGGGCGAACTCCTCATCGCCCAGGCGGCCATTGAATCCCTATGCCGCCGCAACGACAACTCGGCACAGCGGGAGATGGTGGAAAGCGTCACCAGCATGAAGTCCCTGACGCGGGATATCCAGGATGCCGTCATGGCCGTCCGGGCCCAGCCAGTGCGCAGTGTGTTCCAGCGCATGCAGCGTGTCGTGCGCGAGGCCTGCAGCATGACCCACAAGGATATCACCCTGACGCTGGAAGGCGAAGATACCGAGGTTGACCGAACGCTGGTGGAAAAGCTGACGGATCCGCTGACCCATATGCTGCGCAATGCGGTTGACCACGGCATTGAAAGCCAGGAGGAACGTCTTGCGGCGGGCAAATCGGCGGAAGGGCATATCCTTCTTTCAGCGGGCCATCGATCCGGTCGTATCCTGATCACGATCAAGGACGATGGCGGCGGGATCAACCGTGAGCGTGTGCTGGCGATAGCGGTCAAACGTGGCATTGTGGCGCCGGATGCGGTGCTGACCGATGACGAGATCAATAATCTCATCTTCGCGCCCGGTTTCTCGACGGCGACGACCGTTTCCGACCTCTCGGGGCGGGGCGTGGGCATGGATGTCGTCAAGCAGGCCATTCTCGGCCTGGGCGGCAGGGTGACGATTAACAGCGTACAGGGGGAAGGCACTACATTCTGCCTCAGCCTTCCGCTTACGCTGGCCGTCCTTGACGGCATGCTGATTGTCGCGGGTGAGTCCACCATGGTCATTCCGATTTCGTCCGTGGTCGAAACCATGATGATCAACCCTGCGGATATTTATTCCCTGCCCGACGGGAGCCGCATGGTCTCGATCCGTGGCAACTGCATGCCATTGATACCGCTTGGTGCCCGTCTGGGGCTTTCCGCATCCGAGGAACCGTCGGAAGACGCCGTTATCCTGATTGTGGAAAACGAGGCGGGCATGCGGGTTGCCCTGGTCGTGGACAAGATCTGTGATCAGGCGCAGGTGGTCATCAAGAGCATCGAGAAGAACTACCGGCAGATACCCGGCGTATCAGCGGCGACCATCCTTGGCGATGGCAGCGTTTCCCTGATTCTGGACGTCCCGGCGCTGATTGCTTCCGCCATCAGGAATATCGACACCAGGTCTCCCAATGCCCGTAACGGGCTGGCAGCGTAGCAGAACCACGATTATGGCGATCAGTATTGAAGTAGGGAACCGGACGTGACGGAAACAGCAGAGGCCGCAGACGCTCAGATTGTAAAAATGATCGTGTTTACCGTCGGGGAACAGGAATACTGCATCCCGATCCTCAGCGTGCGGGAAATCCGGGGATTTGAGAAAACGACGGCTCTGCCCTTCGCCCCCCATTATGTATGCGGGGCCATTAACCTGCGCGGTATCATCCTTACGGTGATTGATCTGGCGGTCTATCTCAATATTCAGCCACAGCCGAACAATCCACGCCGTGTTGTCGTGATCGTTGAATCGAAAAATGGCATTGTATACGGGCTCCTGGTCGATCGGGTCATCGACATGGCCGATGTCAATATAGACACCATCCAGTCGGTACCCGAGGAGGGAAGCAGCCTCAGCGGACTTGTGACGATCGGCAACCGGATGATCGGTGTCCTTCGTCTTGAAACCGTCGTTTCCAAACTGGTTGAGGGAATGGTGTCCGCATGAGGGGTACGCAGTTGGCCAACGAGCCTGATTTTACGGAGGCTGACTTCCAGAGAGTGCGGCGCATTGCGCAGGAAGAAGCCGGGATACATTTTCCTGAATCCAAGAGCACACTCGTCTATTCACGTGTTTCCCGCAGGGTGCGTGAAACTGGCCAGGTTTCCTTCAAGGCCTATCTGGATTTTGTCCAGTCGCCTGAAGGCCGAAGCGAGATGGAAAACCTGATCTGTGCGCTGACGACCAATGTTACGAATTTCTTTCGCGAAAAGAACCATTTCGTGCATCTGGAAGAAGTCGTGGTACCGGCTATGGCCGCCCGGGTCCGTGCGGGGGGACGGGGAAGGGTGTGGTCCGCCGCCTGTTCAACGGGGCAGGAACCATGGAGCATCGCCATGTCCATCATGACGGCATTTCCCGATGCCGCCGCCCATGATGTGCGCGTGCTGGCAACGGACATAAACTCCCAGGTCGTGGCACAGGCCGCAACCGGCATCTATCCGGAAGAAGAAACCGAGGCCATTCCACCTGCCAAGAAGTCCCAGTTCATGGAGCCTTACGGCCGTGGTGATCTCCGTTTTGGCGGGAGTATCTGCCGCCTGCCGGCTTTCCGCGTTCTCAATCTCAACGCCACGTGGCCGATGAAGGGAACATTTTCCGCCATCTTCTGCCGCAACGTCGTCATTTATTTTGATGAAGCCACACGCGAACATCTGTGGAGCCGTCTTGCCGACAAGCTTGAACCTGGAGGGTTTCTCTATGTCGGTCACTCCGAAAGGGTGGCGACCAAAAGCCAGTGTGGCCTGGAGCAGGTAGCTCCCACCATTTACAGGAAAGATCACTGAGCCATGGAGAAACCTGTAAAGGTTCTTATCGTCGACGATTCACGCACCATGCGGGCCCTTATCAGAAGGTCTTTCGAGCATCAGCCCGGTATTACCGTCTGTGGTGAAGCGGAAAACCCGATCGAGGCCCGTGACCTGATTATCAAGGACCAGCCGGACGTCATTACGCTCGATGTCGAAATGCCGGGGATGAATGGCCTTCAGTTCCTTGAAAAGATCATGCGCCTGCGTCCCATTCCGGTTGTGATGGTTTCCAGCCTGACGGTGCGGGGAGCGGACACGGCCATCACCGCCCTCCAGATGGGTGCGTTCGACTGTTTCCCCAAGCCGGCCTGTGTGGTCGGGGCTGATGCCTTTGCCGGACTGGCCAGGCTAGTCATTCAGGCGGCCCATTCGCGGCCCGCCGCCCTGGCCCGGCAGCGTGCGCCCGCTGCGCCCCCCCCCAGGGCGTCTTCCTCCCTATTGCAGAAAACATGGGGCAG
The DNA here is from genome assembly GCF_021295395.1 of Komagataeibacter sp. FNDCR2. Taxonomy (NCBI): domain Bacteria; kingdom Pseudomonadati; phylum Pseudomonadota; class Alphaproteobacteria; order Acetobacterales; family Acetobacteraceae; genus Komagataeibacter; species Komagataeibacter sp. FNDCR2. Next base: position 78,543 of record NZ_JAIWOU010000003.1, on the reverse strand, counting down.
TCGGATTGAACTGGTGGCGATCGGCGCCTCGACAGGGGGCGTGGAAGCCTTGGAGGAAGTGCTTTCGGGGTTCCCGCAGCAAAGCCCGCCCATGGTGGTCTGCCAGCACATGCCAGCCCTTTTCACGGCAAGTTTCGCCCGTCGGCTCGACCTGAAAATTCCGGCCCTGTCGATTGCCGAAGCAAAGGACGGTGAGGTGCTCACACCCGGTGTCGTCCGCATTGCGCCGGGCGGAGACAAGCACACAAAGGTCGAACGGCGGGATGGCAAGTATGTGACGAGACTGGTGAGTTCCGCTCCGGTAAGCGGGCACTGCCCGTCCGTTGATGTTCTGTTTGAATCCGTTGCCAGTCAGGTCGGCAGGAATGCGCTGGGTATCATCCTTACCGGCATGGGCCGGGACGGGGCCCAGGGGCTGCTCGCCATGCGTCAGGCCGGGGCGCAGACAATCGGGCAGGACAAGGCATCGGCAGTTGTTTATGGAATGCCGCGGGTTGCGGACGAAATCGGGGCGGTCTGTCAGGTGGTTCCCCTTAACCAGATCAGTGCGGCCGCCATGGCTATCCATGCGCGTTGATGTGACATATTAGCAAAACTGAAATTAATGCTTGACGCCGGCGCGACTGACCGGAATTGGAAAAAAGAAAGAAGGGGGAGACCATGCCAGCCGCTTCACAGATCAGGGCGCTCGTTGTTGACGATCAGTCCTCTATACGTCAGATTCTGGCCAATAGTCTGGCGCAGATCGGGTTTGTAAATATTGCGCAGAGAAAGGATGGGAAGGAAGCGTTCGAGTATCTTGAACAAAATCCGACACATCTGGTGATTTCAGATTTCAACATGCCTGTCATGGATGGCCTTGCCCTGCTGCGCGCCGTCCGGGGCAACCCGAAAACCCAGAAAGTCGCGTTCATTATCCTTACCAGTGAGGCGAGCAGGGATCTCGTTCAGGAAGCCGTCAAGGCGGGCGTGAACAATTTCCTTGCCAAGCCTTACACCGTAGCGAAACTGCGCGAGGCTCTGGAAAAGGTATTCGGACCCATAACGTGACGCATATCCCCGCAGTCGCGATGATAGTGCAGGGGGAGGTTGCCATCTCCAACGACCCTGCGGTTATTCTGGGTACCCTTCTGGGGTCCTGCATCTCGGTCTGCATGTTCGATCCTGTTGCCGGTGTCGGTGGCATGAACCATTTTCTGTTGCCAGAAGGTGGGGAAAGCCACGATGCAATGGCAATGCGCTTCGGGGTCAATTCAATGGGGATGCTGGTAAGCGGGATACTCAAGGCAGGTGGCAAGCGCAGCCGTCTGCTCTGCAAGGCGTTTGGCGGGGCAACGGTGGTTCCCTCTCTTGGTCGTATCGGGCAGGAGAATATCCATTTCGTCATGCAGTATCTTGCGGATAAGGAAATTCCCTGCGTTTCGCAGAGTCTCGGCGGCAATCAGGCCCGGCGGGTACGATTTTGGCCGACCACCGGCAGGGTGCAACAGAATCTGGTGCATGACGCACAGAATATTGGTTATCAGGAAGTCGCTGACAGTCGGGAAGAGGTTCATACCCAGCGCAAATGGGCGACAGCATCCGGTTTTCGTGTCGAGCCCTTCTGATTACCTGAATATATAATAGAGAGACATGATGGAAATGCACTCCGCCGTTGTACCGGAATCCGGGCAGGTAACTACGGTTCATGAGGCCCTTATCCGGGTCATTCAGGTTATGGACAAAGTTCACGAGGAACTGCTGGATACCCAGCAGGCCATGGATAAATGCGTACAAAGCCACATGCTGGATGAAGGCGAGATGCATAATCTGCAGAAGCTTGATTCGGCAACACAGACAGTAGAAGCCCTGGCGACTGCCCTGAAGAACCTGACAGCCCATTCTGATGCCGGAAAGTCAGACAGGGTGAATGTGGCTACTCTTTCCAACGGGATCAAACTCAGCGAAGTCGTACGGATATTAGCTGGCGAAGAGCAAACAGATACGATGCATCAATGCGGTGAAATCGATCTGTTCTGAAGGTGTGTGTTTTGGTGAGGGCTTGATGTTTTTATCGTGAGTTGATGAACGCATATGAATTTTCCCCCTCTCATTATGAGAGTATCAGGTTGAAATAACTTCTGAAGTGCTTCTGTATCTGTTTGTCGCCTTCAATATTGGGTAGACGACAGAAGCCATGTTTCTTGAAAATCTGGTTTACGACAGATCATCATCCCCAGTAATTCACCTGTGCCCGAGGCATCGTTTAACATGCCGCTTTGATGCACCGACTATCAGGAATACAGCCAGGAAGGCTGGCGGTATTCCTGTCAGGCCAGGCAGGGGTTCGAACACTACAATGCGGCCGCACTCGGCACCAAGCGGACACATGCTCGATCAGCGTATCATATAATGCCGATACCGTCTGATCTGGGGATAACCTCAGGGCTGGGGACGACAACAACCGAATATATATTGTTCAATATAAAAAACATTCATTTATTTTTTTTATTAATTATGAAAGACAGATGAAAGCGCACATCTTTATTCTCAGGCTCAAGCTTTAAGACCAGGCGATAAGCCGCCGCAGCGGCTTCGTAAGCACCTTGCTCCTTCAGTATGTGACCATATTGGGTAAGTATGAGAGGACGATTTATGTATCGTCTCAGCATGTATGCATAAAATTTTTCTGCTTTCTCCCACTTTTTCCTTCTTGCAAATTTACGTGCAATCGAAAGTGATACTTTATCTAATATCTTTCCGCGGAACCCCATTTTAAGTTGTGTATTTTCTGCATTTCCAAGCAATATCCTGAACAGAAGATCCTCACTTCCATCAGATTTAACATTGGATTTATGATCATCTATGTTCTTTGATTGAACATTCAGAATTTTATTCATGAATGGAATGTATTGGGCAGAATTGCCTATTTCAATAAACCCAAGAGCACTGACCCCGATATGAAGGATAGGAAATTGTCCATCCGGCATATGAACCCCGGTTGAATTAAGAACAATTTTTATATTTTTATCTTCATTTACGATGCCATCAAAATTTATAAATGATGATATCGAAGATACATATCCATATATAAAATTCTCTCCCCCAGCATTACAGGAAAGCCACATTTTTTCTTTCGTATATGGGGCCTGTACTTTTATATAAATGGATATTTTTGTACCTGGCATCAGATTCGTAGGTAATGTCAGGACGGCAGCAGATTGGGAGGCCCAGCAGCCCCAATTTTCAAGATAATGCCAACCGGAAACACGGGTCATCCTTGCTGTGATTAGAAGATCAGGTTTTTTGCACTGCTCTTCAACATCATTAGACCCAAGAAAATATATTTCTCCAGAAGAATATATATTGTTCATGTTTCTGGATATTTTATCATTTTTGCAATGTGCATCTACGCATTCGTAGAATTCTTTTGAATAATTGCGCCATGTTTTTGGTACGAAATTTTCTTTTATATAATTATTGTTATTTTTAATTTTATTGATATTTTTAAACAAAGAATTGAATAAATTATATGATTTTTCAAATTCATAAGGATCGATATATTTTACTAATTCTCCTCCAACCTCTGGAATGGATGTTGTATTCGATGCGACACACAACTTTCCATGGGCAAGACTCTCGCCCACAGGCAGCCCCCATCCCTCTGCAAAGCTTGGATAGACAGTTATAAGACAATTTTCATAAAGATAACTAAGCTCTTCGTCTGAAACACCGTTTAATATATAAAACCATTTATCCAGACCATCGCATTCATGAATATATTTTTTTAATTCTTCTATTTCCCATCCCCACTTGCCAACAAAAACAAGATTTGGGATCTGCAATTTTCTGTTATGACGAAGTTTATTCCATATTTTTAGCAATAATATATGGTTTTTTCTTGCTTCTATTGTTGATACGGTAAGAGCATACGGTTCCAAGGAAATTTTCCTTATCTCTGGCCGTATTTTCTCGTACGTATAGTTTTTATTTGATAGCTCCGTTGGTAACTTTATGGATTTCACAGGGATAACTATATCCAGACGGGTCTTGATGTAGTCTTTCACATCATCTCGAACATAATCTGAATTTGTCAGAAGAAGCGTTACTACAGATAGAACATCAAGGAACGACTTTTCGAATTTTATCGTTACGCCATTGTCAACGTATTCTGGATTTCTGATCGGGATTAGATCATGAACGAAAAGGGCGATTTTTACACCGCATTCTCTAAGGTTTTTCAGGAATAAGTAATCATCATAAATCCAAAAGGCCCCTGCCATTACAAATATGTCGCCAACGGATGTTGTAATCGGCGTCATATTTTGCCGAACTTCTTTTTCCAGGGACTGTATATACTTTCCGGTAGATGACCCCGAAAGTAGTTCCTCGACGAGCAACTGGAAAAGCGGCATATCAACGGCATAAATTTTTTCTGCATCGCGTTCCAGCATTACCGGAACAACATTATATGCAGACAGCGTTCGATAAATGACAAGGTTTGCAATAACCCGCTGAATGCCGCTGACTGTAATATTCCCACCTTCAGCATATTGCATGAAATCAGAAATATCCAAAAATATCGTTGGCATGGAACCTTGAATCAATGTATGCTCCTCTAGCGGCTTTCATCAATATACAATAAAATATCAAATAGTATATAAATAAATATTTACAAACATCTTCAGGTCAACGTGACCTTCTGTCCACATTGAAAAAACCCATCATCTTGCGTTATGATAAGTATACGAAGTATATCACGTCACCCTAACGCATTGCTCTGTAGACTTTCGCAACGGGGGCCTGATCGTGGCGAAGGTCCATGCGATCGGATAGCCACCGGTCGTCGCGCTATGGAGGAATACTTCGATTGGACTCATGAGAAATAATTTTCATGATTTTGTACAGTAATAGATATATATTTATGTAGATTTTTCTTTATGAAGGAAATCCATTATTATTTTGGCACATCGCCGTGATGCACCTGTCTCCATCTGGCCTAGCGTACGTTCAGCCATTTCTTTTTGTAAATTCCGGTAAAGATAATGGCGCGATGGAGCTGCCTTTATTGCAGCCATAAGATCTTTCGGGTCATCAACCACATCACCTAACTGCCAGTGTTGGAAGAAGGGGTTGTCGCGCCATTTAACCTGTGCGGTATTGAGAAACACGCAAGGACGTGGCCGCATCAGGAATTCATAGACCTGACTACTCAGGTCACCCACATAAATATCTGCGGCAGTCGTATATGTCATATCCAGTAGGTTTTTTGACCGCGTATCGATCAGTATATTTGGTCCGCGTTTCATTTCCAGCAGTCTGGGCGCAATACCATAACTGCGTCGATACATTTTGATATGGGGCGCAACAATCAGATTGAAATCACTTTGTTTCCTGAAATCTTCCAGCATGGTTTCAAGAAACCTTGGCATGGAATTGAACCCAGTCTCATAATGTGGATTGTATATGACAATAGGCTTTTTGTTGGGAAATAATGACTTGCGCTGATCGTGCCACCCCTCGCACATGTCATATTTTACGTAACCTGTAACGGCATAGCCATCAGGTCGTATGAGTTTGCGCTTCAGGAAATCAGCAGCCATCCGTTGTCCAGCAACGAGAACCAGATCGAAATCTGGCATGAGTGCATCCGTTGGATTCTTGCGATCACCAAAGCCATGTGGGTTTAAGATGAGCTTGGGATGCGTAACACCAAAATCACGCAGCCATGCCGCCGTATATTCAACAGCAACTATGGCATCGTATTGGTTCAGTTCCTCAGCATTATATTTCATAATATGGGGCTTAAGAAGCCCAGCTTTTTTTATAGATTGTGCGATAGTAATAAAAGGGGATCTACGCAATCTTTTATATTTTATATTTCTTGTATTCGCTCCTCGCTCGAGAGCTTTCAAATGAGGCAAACAGGCTGGATCATTGTAGTATATTACAATCTCAATATCCGGATAATGGGACAGTTCAGATGCTATTGATGCACCATGATAGCATTGGTAGGCTTCTGCAATGTAAAGAAATGCAACTTTCATAATGGTGGGAATAGCCTTCTCTATCGACGAGGTGAACCGTTGTGAGCGTCCCGGATTAATGGAGACCGTTTATCTGGAATAGGTTGTTATAAGATTGTGGTCCAGTAGGCAGGATAATTTCACATGGAGATTCGCGAACATAAAAAGAACATTATACCCATTGCATGCAGTGTTGAGCCCAACCAAGGCTGAATCCTGCAGTCATCACCAAATCACTCGGTGGGAGAACTGATTAATCCTTTTTCAGGTCCGCTCGTTGGGTAACCTGACAGAACCATCAATTCATGGATTCATCATGCAGCGACTACGCTCTGGCAATAACGATCAGGGATGGTCATCCCTGATCTGGCACCTAAAACATGGTGTCTGTGCCAAATACCGGTTCACTCTCGGCAGGAGCGGATTCCAGACCTTCAAGAATATCCTGTGCAATCTGGATAAGGGGGGAAAGGGAGAGTTGCGGGTGCAGGGTAGCCAGAATACCGTATTTCTGGGCTTTATCCGCCAGGGCAACGAAAAGCTCGCGATCCTCCAAGGATACAACGCCTGTATCCAGGGTATTCGCCTTCATGATCATCGACCATAGGTTCTGATGCTTGGAGAGAGCTTTTCTGCGCACATTCTGGTCTGGACTTGAAGCCGCCGCCTCAAGCTCATCGATCAGCATTCTAAAACATGCTGCGTCGGCTTCGCGTCCCGTTAGGGAAAACTGCGCAATGCTCTGATAAGCTTTCATCGCGGGGTGAATCATCATCGCACCATTTGCCGTCCGTTATGGAATACCGTGTTACACGCGACGGGTATTTTATACCTGACCGACAATCATGACCAGCCCTGCGCTAAATCATTAATGCAATATTATGACAATAAATGCTGGAAGAATAGTTTTTGATGGTATCAAAAAGATACAAGAATAGCATCTCTGCCGCTGGCATGCTTCATGCGGCCCTGAAACCTGCCATACGGGTATTGTGAATAAGGGAGCGGGTGAACTTCCCTTTTATTTCATGAGGTTGATGGTGCGCGTCATCATGGTGCGGGTGATCTGCAGGGTATTGAGGTTGGCTTCATATGAATGCTGGGCTTCATGGGTATCCATGATTTCCATCATCGAATTCACATTCGATACCTTGACGTAGCCTTTTGAATCCGCGGCCGGATGCGAGGGGTCATACCGGGTTTCAAAGGGGGTGTTATCGTGCCCGATTTCCTTGATCTTCACGGTGGAGGTACCGCTTGCGTGGTCCAGGCTTTCCTTGAATGTAACCGTTTTGCGTCGATACGGGTCGGCTCCGGGGGTTGAGCCGGTCGTGTCCTTATTGGCAAGGTTCTCTGCTGCAATACGCAGCCGCTCCGACTGCGCGCGCATGCCATCGGCGGATACTTCCAGGGTATTTGAGAAGTCCATATTCCGCTCCCGCTATTAAGAGGACGTTCCCAGCGCCGTCGAGAACATCGACATGTAACGCGTGTACACCGTCGTTGCGAAAAGCTGATCGTCGTTGGTGGAAGCTATCTTTTCAAGCTCGTCCTCAAGCGTGACCTCATTCTTGTCAGGCGACGTGCTGCCATCGGAGCGGCTCGACCTGGTGCCTTCCACATGTCCGGCCATATGTCCCGGTTCAGTCTGGGCAAGCATCATGGTCATCTGTGTCTGCAGGACGCCCTGGAACGGGGCGCTGTCCTTTGGCACATAGCCGGGCGTGTTGGCATTGGCGACATTGCCGGCAAGCGTGGATTCACGGCTTTCGAGCCAGCTCAGCCTGCGTTCGGCCAGATTGAACAGATCCGTTCCACCATGGGCTGATCCCGCAGCGGATGACAATGCTTCCAGCATACGATGTCGGCTCCTTTTCCGTTCCAATCTGATGCCCGCGATGGCATCGGCACAACATGCTGACCCTGTCGCCAAGGTAGCGACCAATTGATCTGATAGCCATAGTTTCCTGAAAGACGCAAGACTATCGTCAAATTCATCGCCATCAAGCCATGACTTTCAGCCATCCCGACGTTATGGCTAATCATATTCGCAACTGACACAGCTCATCAGCATGAGCGGTAATGGGGACTGGCGATCCAATATGGGCGATAAGCTCCTGACTGCCGCGGCGATGGTGGTCATGATCATATGGAGTATTCTGGCGCGCGATAGCGGGGTGTCTGTTGCCGGTATCGGTGTGGCGATCTGGTTTCCGGTATCGATACTGCTTTATCGGACCCTGTTGCGTTGGCTCCCGGTTATTGGTGGAATACGGGGCAGGCCGACTGCCGTGGTGCCCCAGTGGACGCGGGAAATAACGGCGGGTAGCCTTCTTACCGCGTCCCTTGCCATTGCCCTTCTGGCCTCCATGCCCCCGCTTGCGGCCTTGGCTGATATTATTGCGCTCAATTTCGCCTGTCTGGCGGCCCTTCTGGACCGCAGGGAAGGCTGGCTGCCCAATTATATCCTGATTCCCATGCTTCTGACGGGGCTGGTGGTCAGCATGATGCGGGGCAACCCGAATGGGGCCATTCTTGGGGCGACAGCCGCATGGGTGGTGATGTCGCTTGCGCTTGCATTCATTTCCATCTCCCTGCGGGCCAATTTTTTATCGGGGGGAGACATCACCATGGCAGCCGCCTGTGGCGCGTGGGTAGGGATCGAGAACATATCGACCTTTCTCCTTATCACCGCGTTCCTGCACTGGCTGTTCTGTATCGCCATGCGCCATTTCCGGATTCAGGCGACACGGCCAGTCTATCTCCACGGACCCGATAGCGCCTGGGTTCAACCCATGGGCCCTTCATTCGCGCTTAGTCTGGCGCTTACCCTGCTGGCGCAGAACATGCCCCATCTGTCCGGGTGGAAATACTTTATTCCGGGGTATTGATCTGCCGCCGATGTCGGGAAGGACCGGCATGAAAGGACTGCCGGGGAAACACCTTCTGACAGCTTCTTATTGAAATTCTGAATTCGATGTCACCTTGAGCGGTTCACCGTCACGTTTCGTCAGAAGATTGAATACCGGCCCACTATCATCCATCTGCCGGTTGCCAATCCGGTTGGCGATCCAGTCCAGCGTGGAAAGGTCATCCGCCTGGGTGGCGTCCGACGCCAGCCGCAGGGCCAGGGCCTGCTGCGCCTTTGTCAGCACGCCCTGTTGCGGGATTTCGGTTTCCACCATCCTGCGCACTTCGTTTGTCGCGGCACCCCATTGACCCTCGCCTTCATAGATACGGGCGCTCATGTCGAGAGAGGCCACATTCGTATCCCCCTTGAGGAGGGAAAGCGTCGCGGCCTGATTTCCATTCGTCAGGGCGATCCGGGCCTGTAGCCTGCGTCTGTCCCCTTTTATATCATCGGAAAGCGTAGGATCATCCGTTCTTTCCAGTGCCTCTGTCGCGTCCTGTGGCTGCCTGCGTTCGAGGTCGGCATTGGCCAGCCCTTCTCCGGCAAGGGCGCGCAGGGGCGGGGAATCAAGCATCGGGATCGCATCGGAGAAGGCCTGGGCGGCCTCATCAGGCAATCCGAGTGAAAGCAGCATCTTTCCGTAGGCGAGCAGGATTTCAGCCTTTTGTGTCCCCGGTGGCAATTCGGGCACATGCGGCCTCAGCATGGCGGCATCATGCAGGAGATTATCCTTATCCGTTTCCTTCGCCCCGGCGCTGGCTATCTTGGCCAGGGTCTGGAAAAGAAGCGGCGTGGCCACACTGCCCAATGCCGGCGGATAGGCCGTTTGCGCGCGGTCGATGGCGGCAAGGGCGTCGCTCCATCCACCTGCCTGCAGGTAGGCATCGGCCTGAAGCAGGCGTACGGTCGCCTCCCGGCCTGCCAGACGTGCATCGGGGATGATGGAATCAAGCGCATTGGCCGCGGCGGCGGGCGAAATGCTGCCATCCGCCAGGTCGAGCGAGGTAACCTGCTCAAGCGCCTTTTCGGCAACGAGCGGGTTTTTGTCCGTCGCCAGCTTGTGGAAAGCCGTATGCGCAAGATCACGTTTGCCCATGCGCAATTCGCGAAATGCCGTCGCAAGCTGGTAAGGAGAGCCGGACGGCATCTCATTTAACGCCGTCAGATCCTCTTCCGATCCGTAGCGCCCGATCTCCTCGGCGACGGTGGGAAGGATCGTCTCGCTTACGGGTAGGGGATAATTCTTCAGCCGGGTGAAATCGCGCGCCAGCAGATGGGCCGCTTCCGCGTCATGCCCACCTGTGGCGATGAAATAGAGCCCACGCCATACCTGTGTCGCGCGCTGCTGGTTGTCCGGCCATGGTCCCTTGAGCAGGGAGGCGCCATCCGTGTTGCCGCTTAGCAGTTCGGACGCGGCGAGCAGGAATTTGACATCAGGCCGTGAAATTTCTTCGGGATCGTCCTCAAGGGCGACGGTCAGGATCCCGCGTGCTTCCACGAAACTCCCGAGACTGAACGCCGCCTGCGCGGCTTCGAGACGGCGGGCGAAATGCTGCGCGGGCTCTGAATCCGCGGCCGCTATGATTGCGTTATGAAAACGTTTTTCCAGGGCCTGGTCCGTCAGGTTCCGCAGCCCGAGCCATTTCAGGTCAACATCGCTGGCATAGACGGCCGCTCCGTTATCGGAAATGGCCTTGCCGGAATTGCTCAGCAGAGCGCCCTCGGATGTCGCCCGCATGCCTATGTCGGGAGATTTGACGGCAATGACGACACCTTCCGTCGTGGGCCATACATCGTACCCGTCTCCCTTGCGGGGGGAGAGGATGCCGCCATCATCCGTCGCGGATGTGCCGACAAGCAGGGGGACGCCGGAAGCCGGATCCTTGATCGAGAGGACACGCCCCGGATGGCGCATCGGGTACAGCAGCCCATCGCTGGTTGGCCGGGGGTTGATGACGCGCCTGTCTCCGTAATCGTTCCCCGGTGGAAGCTGGTCGCCCAGCACCCAGCCTTCGGCCTGCTGCGACAGGTAGAACTGGCGGTTATCGGGCAGACGAACCTGGATGAGTGTTGCATCAGGCAGCGTACTGACCGTGAGTGTCGAGAAAACGCCATCACCGCGCAGGGCGCTGGTATCCATGGGTTCGGCATTGTCCACGACAATGACAAAACTGTTGCCACTCTGGAACCCCGCGATCCCCATGTCGGGCGGGAGCGGGATCAGGATGCGGCTGGTGGAGGGCGCGCTCTGGTCCGGTCCCGCCGCGACAGAAGTGGGGGGCTGGGCCGCAGTGGACGCGGGCGCCTTCTGCGCGGTCGCGGGTGGAGTGGTTGTGGCGCCGCCGGTTGCCGGCGCGGGGGGCGGGGGCGACACGAGGGTATCCAGAACCGTGGCCTGCCATGAAGCCGGAAGCCCGGTGGGCAGCATCCCGGCCGGGAGATTGGTGTTTTGGGGCGGATTTGCAGTCTGGGTAACGGGCGCGGAAACGGGCTGGGTCGGCTCAGGCGGTTTGCCTGTCCTGCCCTGATGCTTCCCATGCGGCTGCGGCCGTGCATGCTGCCCCGCCGCCACGACGGGCGTGATGGCTGAACAGGATAGAAGCATGATGACCGGAAGCGCGATATAGCGTCTCACGCCTGAGGATCTGCTGGAAAACACGTATGGTCAGTCCTGAGGAAAGGATGCGGTGGCCACCCTATCGCGTCGTGAAATGATCGGGCGCAAGCGCATGGCATCCTGATATGTTCCGCAGGCTTTCAATGTTGGTCCCATGAAGTGCCGGGCTGGATGAGGGGCACAATGCAACCGCCTTCATCGCGGCCGGATCGTGTTCAGGCAAGCAGGTTGACGAGGCTTTGCGTGGCGGAGCCTTTTTTCTCCGAATTCCCGGTGGGAATGATCTGTCCCGTCGCATCGAACTGCATGGATGATTTGGAGCCGTCTATGCTTCTGGAGGCGATGTTCAGGCCATTGCTCGCCACGTTTTCGGGCTGGGTGGCACGATGGGCCGCATGTGTAATTTCTGTCGTATTTGTGCGCATGCTCGAAGCAAGCGCCGCAGCCGCTGTAGTATCCGCCATCTCTATCGTCCTTCAAACCCGGAAAAAACACGGCCAGGGAAAAGACCAGCCGCTGCCATGATTCATGGTCTTCGCCTTGTGGAAGGCCCACAGACACCACCTAACCATACCGTTATCAGATTATGGGATGACCATGGCTTAGCCAAGGTGTTTTTTGGCCATGGAGTAAAAGGATGTTAAGGCTGATACTGTTTTACCAGTGGCAGGGGAATTTCGACACGGCCGTCCACGCCCGCATGGGCAGGGTCTGGCGCGTCCCTGCCGATGCGCAGTAGAAATGGATATGCGCGCGAGCGGGTCTATGCTCCGTGCGTGAATGGCTTTCAGGATGGGTAACGGAAGAGAGCATGCGGATACTGTGTATCAGTGACAGTTCGATCCATGGCGATGGACGGCCATGCACAGGATTATCGAAAGCCGCGATAGAAGGGGCCGTATCGATGACGATGTCGGGGCCGGAAGGGGTTGTGGAAACCCTGCGCCGCTCCCAGTACGACATCGCGGTCATCCAGCAGGTGGCCCCGGATGTGAAGCTGTTACGCCATATCCGCAACAGCCGCGTCCCGACGCCCATCATGATCATTGCCCGCGACATAACCGCCGCGGGCGTGGCCGAGGTCCTGTCCGTCGGCGCTGATGACTGCGTGCCAGCATCGGTCGATCCCGTGGAGCTTCTGGCCCGCCTGCGCGCCATCATCCGCCGTGCCAGCGGGCATGACAGCCTTACCCTGCAGATCGGGCGGCTGACGGTAAGCGTGGACAGGCGCGAAGCCCATATTGATGGCAAGCCGGTCCCGCTGACCAAACGGGAATACGACATTGTCGAATTGCTGGCGCTGCGAAAGGGGCAGGTGCTGAGCAAGGAGGCCGTTCTCGACAATCTTTACGCCGGGCAGAGCGAGCCGCATGGCAAGGTCATTGACGTCATGATCTGCCAGATACGCAAAAAAATGCGGAATATGGGAATTGAGGAGCCATTCACCACGCTATGGGGAATTGGTTACCGCCTTAACGAGGACGCCTTCATCCCGCTGGGTGCCCGGATGAACGGTATTGACGGATCTGTCCACCCTGCGGCGCGGGAATCCAGCATCCCGGTTACGGCGGGGATTAAAATGGTGCCGTCTGGCGGGCTGGATATCCTGTAACCCGTGACACTTCAGGCCAGCCGGGGCTTAGGGACGTTTGGACGTTTTGGATCAGACGTCGCTACGCAATGTCAGCGCGGCCTGTGTGACCTTGTTGACGGCATACCGACCGGACGCGGCGTAACCAGTGGATGATTCCTGTGCGGCGTCCACCACAATCAGCCGGATAAGGGCATTCTGCGCCTCGATCGCATTTTGCAGAAGCTTGCGGTTCGTGCGTACCAGGGCGCCAAAACGTCTAGCCGCTTCTTCGGTTTTGGGAGTCAGCAGGAGCTGACGCGCTTCGGCCGGGGTCATGGCGTCCTCGCCAGGCGCCAGCAGGTCTTCAAGCGCCTGCATCTCTTTCTGTTTTGCAGGCAGAAGATCAGCCACTTCTTCCAGCCTGGTGGCGATCAGAAGATCGTTCTCTTTTTCCAGAACCGCACAGACATTCTCAAAACAGCCCAGAAGCCGGGCTTCCGTTTCATCCGGTGCGCGGGTCATGATCTGGCCTGCTCCTCTGCCTGCTCCTGCATGGCCAGTATCTGGCGGTAAACACTGTCGGCCAGGCCGATCCCGCCATTCTTGGCGATCTGCTTGCCCATTTCCTGAATCTGAAGGGACCGGAACTGTGATTCCGCAGCCCCCCCGCCGAAGGGACCATTCGATGTATCGACGGTATCGAACATCGGCTGAAGGAATTCGGTAATGGCCACCCCTTCAAAATCAGTGGCGGCCTTGCGCGCCTGTTCCGCCAGGGCGGTTTCCCTGCTGGACTGCGTGGTGGATACCTGCTGGTTGGCAGCGGCCAGGGAACTGGTGATGCTTCCTACACTCATATTCTTACCTTACCTCAAGATCCGCCTGCAGGGCGCCATCTGCCTTGATGGCCTGTAGAATACTGATCATATCGCGTGGTCCCATCCCAAGGGCATTCATACCAGATACGAGACTGGCGAGGGTCGGGCCTTCACGCAGTATCCCCAGGCGATGCGAATTGTCGGTGCTGGCGTTGATCTGTGTTTGCGGCACGACAGCGGTTGTCCCATACGAAAAAGGCGCGGGCTGGACCACCTGCGGCATTTCCGTGACCTGAATTGTCAGGTTCCCCTGGGCGATGGCGACCGTGCTTATGCGCACATTATCGCCCATCACGATCGTGCCGCTGGCTTCATCGACAACAACCTTGGCCATGGTATCGGGCTCGATGGTCAGATCCCCGATACGATACAGTGTCTGGGCGGGGTCACGGCCCGTCAGGTTGACCGCGATGGTGCGGGGGTCATCAACCCGTGAAAGCCCACGGCTGATATACTGGTTGATGGCGTTGGAAATCCGTGTCGCGGTCGTGAAATTGGGGTTGTGCAGGGAAAGATGGATGACCCCGGTGGCCCCGAGCGCCACGGGCACCTCACGTTCGACCACGCCCCCATTGGCGATGTGGCCACTGGTGGGAATGTTCCGCGTAACACTGGCGGCCGCGCCAGTCGCGGAGAAAGCGTTCGTGACCAGAGACCCCTGAGCTACGGCATAGACCTCGCCATCCGCCGCCTGCAGCGGGGTGACGAGCAGCGTGCCGCCGGTCAGGTCACGCGCGTCACCCACGGCGGAAACGGTCACGTCGATATGGCCGCCCCCGTGCGAGAAGGGCGGTAGGGTGGCCGTGACCATAACGGCCGCCACATCATGTGTCTGAAGCTGGATTTCCTGATCGCGGATGTTCACCCCGAGACGGTTGAGCATGCCGATCAGCGTTTCACGTGTGAAAATCGTGTTGGTCAGGCGGTCGCCGGTGCCATGCAAGCCGACAACGAGACCATACCCGACAAGCTGGTTGTCCCGCACGCCTTCATAATCAACGATATCCTTGACGCGCACCGTCGCGGCCTCGACCGGGGTGGCCACGAACATGCCGACAAGCATGCAGGCGGTTGCGAACAGGGAGATGACCCGTCGTGCCAGCCCTGCCCCGTTCCTTCCCGCGTCATAAAACGAAGAGAGGCCTCCATCATGGCTACAGGCGGGCATGGTCGCCACACTCAATGCTCGCCTGGAGGCGATTCCTCATAGAACTGGTCACCTTATGCGTTTCAGCCAATGTCTTTTCCGGGACAAGCCACTGCGTCCTGTAGAATACGCTGGCTGGCCATGACATTCAATGCTCATCACACCCCGCGGCATTAATGCCCGGCAGTAGCGAAAATCGTATTCATGGGGATCCGGGACTGGGATATGGGACTACGATTTTTTTCCCATCTTCTGGCCGAGGCCAAAAAATCTCCAGATATGTTATCAGGGTCACATGATGCACAAAGGAAATCAGGCAGCGCGTGCACTAATGACAGGCGTATTGCCCGGCACGACTATACGATCGCGCCACGGTACGGCAGTTTGACGGCATGATCCTGTCCTGTCGTCCATCCAGTCTGGCTTTCATGGCCCTGCTTGTTATGGGTTCCTGTGTACCGGGGGCCATGGCCCGGTCGCCAGAGGCTTCGCTCTGCGCGGAAGCCACGACGCAGGCTGAACGGGCGCTGCATATTCCTGACGGGTTCCTGTCCGCCATGAGCCGGGTGGAGAGTGGCAGGACGGAACCGTATGGGGTCATTTCCGCATGGCCGTGGACGGTCAACGCGGTTGGCGCCGGGCACCATTACGCCACGCGGGAAGAGGCCATAGCGGCCGTGCAGATGTTTCACCGCCAGGGTATCGTGTCGATTGATGTCGGGTGCATGCAGGTCAACCTGCAACAGCACCCCGATGCCTTCTCCTCCCTGGAGCAGGCGTTCGACCCGGCGCGGAACGCGCTTTATGCAGGCAACTTCCTGCTCCAGATGCACGACAGGACAGGAAGCTGGCCCCGGGCGGCGGCGGCCTATCATTCCCAGACACCGGGCATTGGTTCATCATACCAGTGGAAAGTGCTGGAGACATGGGCCGTTCCGCAGGATGAACGTGGCGCGCAGGCGCAGGCATCCAGCCAGAAAAATGGTCAGAAAGCATTGCCTTCCGGAGCGCAGGCTTCCCTTCCTTCCACGGCGCTCAGCACGGGACGCCACAAACCTGTCATGATCGCGGCTCCCGCGGATGGGAAGGGGGGAGCGGCCGACGCGCCGCCCCGCATGTTCCATCCCTTCCAGGGGAGCCGGCATTTTGATGAACCCGCCGTGCGCAAACCTGCAATGGCAGGCATGCGGGGGCGGACGCTGGCGTCCTATCGCGCGGCGCCCGTGGCGCTGGCCATGCACGGCAACTGATCGACCGGCATCGGGGCCGACTGTACGCGATGGCGCGTCAGGCCGGGCGGGCTCAGTCCGGCTTCCAGTCCTTGACCCATTGCTGCAGGGCGGCGCCGACTTCCTTCAGGACGGGAACAAAACTTCTCTCCCGTGCCCGGAATATGCGTACGCTCGGGTACCATGCCGATGTCTCGCCTTCATCTCCCCAGCGCCAGCAGGCATCCCATCGACTG
The DNA here is from genome assembly GCF_021295395.1 of Komagataeibacter sp. FNDCR2. NCBI lineage: Bacteria > Pseudomonadati > Pseudomonadota > Alphaproteobacteria > Acetobacterales > Acetobacteraceae > Komagataeibacter > Komagataeibacter sp. FNDCR2. The sequence continues at coordinate 61,947 of NZ_JAIWOU010000003.1, read as the reverse complement.
ACCAGCCATACCGGCCTGCCGATCGCCCCGGCGAGATGTACGGGCGATGTATCGACGGATATGATCAGATCCAGACTCTCCATCAGGGCGAGCGTATCCGCCATGTCCCGGACTTCACCCATCGGGTCGAACAGGGGCTGGCCCTGCCATGCCGTGATTTCCTGACAGGGAGCGCCAAACTGGAGATTGATCAGTGTCGCGTCCACCGGGGTAAGGGCGGCGCCCATATCGGCCAGGGTGGCGGAACGTCGTTTGTCAGCCGCCACGAATTCGGCCTGCATGCGCCGTTCGCCCGCCCATACAAGACCGATACGTGGCCGACGGGCCGGAAGCATGGCGGCAAATTTCTGGACATCACCTTCATCGGCCCGCAGGTAGGGGATCCGGGCCGGAATATCGCTTTCGCAGCCGATATCCGCGACAAAAGGCAGATCCGGAATGGGGACGGCATAGCTGTAGCCTTCCGCCCTGTCGAAGTGCGTAAGCTGCGTTACGGTGACATCGGGAAAGGAAAGGGTGAGAAGACGAACCAGCGGCGGGAGGGTAGCAATTGTTATTTCCGCCCCTTTCTCCAGCAGGTACGGAACGAACCGGATGAACTGGATGGTGTCTCCCAATCCCTGTTCCTGATAGAGAACGATTTTCTTCCCGGCTATATCATCCCCGTGGCGCAAGCGTGGCAGGGACATGAACCACCAGACTATGCCGTTGGTTAATGGGGTCCGCTCGGTATAATATTTCCCGCCTTCACGGAAATGGCCTGCCTTGAGAAGGGCGATGGCATATCCAAACCTGATGATCGGCTCGTTCGGAGCCATCTCCAACGCCTTTTTGTACCATGATACGGCCATTTCGGAATGTCCCGTGCGTTCAAGCGCACAGGCCATGTTGTTCAGCAGCGCAACTGTTTCGGGCATATGCTCGAGCCATGAGGAAAGTATCTGCAGTCCCTCGATGGCATAGCCGGTCTCCAGCAGGGACATGGAGATATGCTCGCACAGGCTGCCGCCCTCTTCGGGGTGGCTGGACATGATGTCCCGGTAGAGGCGACACCCCTCGGCAATGTCGCCCTGGGCTACGAGTTCGTCCGCCAGCGTCAGGCGGGCCTGGAGGTGATCCGGTTCGTGAAGCAGGACATTGCGCATGAGTGTTATGACAATATCATGGCACGGTGTATGCTTGGATATCATTCCCGCCGCGACCATGACCAGGGGCGTGTTGGACCGGTTGGCATTGACAACTTCAAGCGCGAGACGCAGGGCATCGAGCCATTGCCCCCGCAGGAAAAGGGCTTCACCCGTCAGGGCCAGGTTTGCCGGGGTAGGGTCCGCCAGCAGGGCCTTCCGCCTGGCATCGACGTCCAGACGCTCCAGGGCCCCATTTTCACATAATGCCGCCAGGTCTTTTTTCTGCATCTTGTTTCCTATGGTTGGTATGGAGACCGGGGCCCCGCGTTCTGTTGCAAGTGTATTGGGGGATATCAGGCCCCGCTACCGCTTAAAGCGGAAAAGGGAGAAAATCCCCGGTGAAGGATGGTCGTCTGATAGTACGGAATTGCGGGGGCGGAGCCGGATATGTGCGGGATGTACTGAAGGGGCGTGTTATTACGGACCTCCCTTCATCCGGCAGGGCTCCATACGGAGCGGATCCCTGAAAAAATACCGGATGGGCACTGGTGTACGGGACCGTCACCCGGCTATACCGCTTCGTGTACGACACCTGTTTTCCAGCCTTGCTCAACACTGACGATAACGGTTACTTTCTCCCCACAAAGACGGCCTTACGACCGGAATGATATATTGGCCGCACAGGTCATCGCCATGACAGACTGCGCCGGAAACGCCACGTTACCAAGATGCGCGAAAGGAAACGTAGTCCTTGAATACTGCCGATGGCACCTCGGTCAAGAAGCAGCCAGACAGCAAGCTGACTGACAGGACTACCGCAGCGCGACAGAAGCTTTCGTCCGCCTCGCACACCCTGGCGCGGTCGGCCGAGGCCCTGCGTAAGGGGGGGTGGAAAGCCCTTCCGTGGCGTTCACTGATCCCCGGCACCGACATCGGCCTTGCCCTTGGCGTTGTCCTGCTCCTTTCCATCCTCATCCTGCCGCTGCCGACGTTCATCCTCGATCTGGGGCTGTCCCTGTCGATCACGTCATCGGTGCTTGTTCTCATGGTGGCGCTGTTCCTTGAGCGGCCGCTGGATTTCACGTCGTTTCCCACCCTGCTCCTGCTGACGACCCTGCTGCGTCTTTCGCTTGAAATCGCGACCACGCGGCTGATCCTCAGCCATGGGAGCGAGGGCACCTACGCCGCCGGTCACGTCGTGGCCGCTTTCGGCGGGTTCCTGATGGGGGGCGACGTTGTTATCGGCGGGATCGTGTTCTGCATTCTGCTGGTCGTGAATTTCATGGTCATCACGAAGGGGTCGGGCCGCATCGCGGAAGTGGCGGCACGCTTCTTTCTTGATTCCATGCCCGGCAAGCAGATGGCCATCGATGCGGATCTTTCCTCGGGGGCGATCAACGAGCGGGTGGCGCGCCAGAAGCGCAAGGAACTGGAAGAGGAAAGTTCCTTCTACGGCGCCATGGACGGCGCGGCCAAGTTCGTGCGGGGTGACGCGATCGCGGGCATCATCATTACGGCGATCAACATCGTCGGTGGTCTGGCGATCGGTATCCTGCGCCATAGTATGCCGCTGAGCGAGGCGGCCAGCACCTTCACCACGCTTACGGTTGGTGACGGGCTGGTCTCGCAGATTCCGTCCCTGCTGGTTTCGACCGCCGCCGGTATCGTCGTGACCAAGGGGGGCACGGATGGCTCGGCGGATGTCACGCTGGTCCGGCAGTTGGGCGGCAATCCGAAACCGCTGGCCATCGCGGGTATGCTTTCGGCCCTTTTTGCCTTCATGCCGGGCCTGCCCGCCTTTCCCTTTCTCGTCATTGCCGTTGCCGCGGGTTTTGGCGCATGGATGCGTTACAAGGCCCCGGTTCAGGATGCCGATGGCGATGTGACCGAAGTCACGGCCCAGCCAGCCGTCGCGCCAATTTCCGAGGTCATGAAGCTTGATCTGCTGCGGCTGGAAATCGGTTTTGGCCTGCTGCCCCTGACCAGCGGTGAAAACCCGCAGTTGACGGAACAGATCAAGGCCCTGCGGCGAACCGTTGCAACCGAGATGGGCTTTATCACCCCCCCCGTGCGCATACAGGACAACATTCATCTTCCCTCGGAGCGATATGTCATCAAGCTCAAGGAGATTGAAGTCGCCGCCGGGGAGGTAAAGCCCGGGCGACTGCTGGCCATAAGCCCATCCGGTGGGGCGCCGCCCCTGGCGGGTGACAAGACGACGGAACCGGCATTTGGCCTGCCCGCCGTATGGATCGCGCCGTCGCTCAAGGCCAAGGCCATTGCGCTGAAGTGTACCGTGGTGGATCCGCCAAGTGTTATCGTCACCCATCTTAGCGAAATGGTCAGGCAGAACCTGCCTGATCTCCTGACCTATGTCGCTACCCAGTCCCTGCTGGATGAACTCCCGCGTGAACAGCAGAAGCTGGTCAATGACCTGATCCCCTCACAGGTTCCGCTGAGTACGGTCCAGCGTGTCCTGCAGGCGCTGCTGGCCGAACGCGTCTCCATCCGCGATCTGCCGACCATTCTGGAAAGCATTCAGGAAGGGTGCAGCCTTGGCCTGCGCGGCGTGCAGAATCTCACCGGGCATGTACGTATTCGCCTGTCCCGGCAGATATGCAACGCGCTGATCGGACCGGCCGGATATATCCCTATGATCACCCTGTCACCGGAATGGGAGAGCGATTTCATATCGCATATCACCGGCCCGGCGGAAGAGCGGCGTCTGGCCATGCCACCAAGCATGCTGAACACGTTTGTCGCGAAACTGCGTGAAGTCTTCAACACCGTCTCCACCGCCGGAGAGGTGCCGGTCATCGTCGTTTCAACGCCGGTACGTGATGCCATGCGCTCAATCGTCGAGCGTGTGCGGCCTTCGGTTTCCGTTCTTTCGCAGTCCGAGATATACCCACGTTCCCGCATCAAGACGGTTGCGACAATCACATGAATGCAAGACCGCAGGCAGTATAGAGACCGATAGAGCATGCAGGCCATGGCCCCAAAAACCGACCCCGGACATACAGAACAGGCCAGCGCGGACCCGCAGGGCGGGATACTGGCCGCGTCCGCCCCGGTCCCTGACACCGGACCGTCCGACGCGCGGCAGGATACCGGCCGGAACGCCATGCCCGTTTCGGGCACCGGGGGCGGCAGGAAAACACGCGCCGGTGCGGCCAGCGGCAGCATGCTGGAACGGGTGGGGCAGCGTTCCCTCAATACGGAAACATATGCCGCCGGGGTGGAATTGCCGATCCGCCCTTCGGTGGAGGACGTTCTGCGGTGGCACGCAATTCCGCAGGCCCTGATCGCCGCCCTGTCCGGTGGGTATCTCGCCAACGGACTGGATGAGCTGCTGTCGTTCGGAACCCTGCCGATCGACAGGCCCGCTCCCCTGGCGTTTGGTGGTCCATCGGGTGGGGGAAAGACGCTGGCGCTTGCGAAGATCGTGGCGCGCTACGTCATGGCCGGCCAGGGCAAGGATGTGCCGCTTCCCTACGTGGTGATCTGTGACCAGAACCCCGGGGATTTCGAGAAACTTGCGGCCCTTCTCAAACCGTTCAGGATACCCGTCATTCAGGTCGGGACACCCGATGCGCTTGTGGATGCCGTAAGCCAGAGACGCAAGGGGCAGCCATTGCTTCTCGACCTGCCCGGGGTCTGCGTCTATTCCCCCGTCAGCATGGCCAGAATGATGCGGATGGTGGAAAGCATCGGCGCCGAGCTTACACTAGTCCTGCCTGCGGGAATGGATGCCGAGGAATCCGCCGATATCGGCGCGGCCTTCGCCCAGTCCGGCGCATTGACGATGATTGCGACCAGAATGGATCAGGCCGGTCGGATTGGCGGTATCGTCACGGCCGCCGCATGTGGGCTGACCCTGACCTATGCCGGGTGTTCATCGGCGGTGGTGGGCGGGCTTGCCACGCTTAGCGCCCCCATGCTTGCCAAAAGGCTCCTGACCCTGCCTGCCTGAAGGCTGGGGCCGGGGATGGGATCATAATACGGGACCAGAAGCCTGTTGCCGGCTTGTGGCCCCGTGCATGAATGATCAGGATCCCGTATTGCTGCCTGTTCCGGAGATATTTGTCACCTCGGACATCGGAATATCCGCGGTGCCCATCTCCACTTCCATATCGGACGTTCCCTTCGTCACGCCGGTTATGGTGCCGTTTACCGTGAACGGCACGGCAGATGTGGTGCCCGTGGAATCAATCGTTTCCACAGCCACGCTATAGGCACCATTCGACAGTGTGTTGCCGCTGTTGTCCGTGCCATCCCAGGTCCAGGTATTGGTGCCGGAATTCGCCGTGACCACGGCGTCCTTGACGATGGTGCCAGAAGCATTCGCCACGGCGATGGCGACCGTCTCACCGGATGTGCCGTTAAAGCTTAGCGAGGCGGAGCCGTTCTGGAGGGGCAGCGTCGTCGAATCCGCGGTTGCCGTCTGGCCGACAAGACTGGTGTCCGACGTCATCTGGCTGTCTTCGTTCAGGGAAATCAGGGTGGCGAGGTTCTGGTTCGTCTCGACCTGCTGTTCCACCCCGGCAAACTGCGCGAGTTCCGATGTAAAGGTGTCGGTACTCATCGGGCTGCTGGGGTCCTGGTTCTTGAGCTGCGTCGTCAGCAGGGTCAGGAATGTGGTGTAATTATCCGCCAGGGAGGCCAGGGCAGACGAGGAACTGCTGGCTGAAGTGCCCGTACTGCTGCTGGCGCTGGCCGCGGCTGTGTTGGCTGAAGTTTTGGCAGATGATTCCGCCGCCTGGAGAAGTTGGCTCTCACTGCTGATGGACGACGTCGTCATTACCTCTTTCCCTTCCTGTTACCACTCCCACGACCCGGGTCATGCGGTAATATTGATCCCATTTCCGGCATATGTGCGGCCAGCCCCTGTGGTTGCATCGCTGGCGCTGCCTTCAATGTCAACTCCTGCCTGACCTGGGGAGACAAAACCACTCCCCCATGCACTGCCCTGGAATGACTGGCCCCCATTCTGTCCCGCCCCGTTGCCGGACATACCCCCCGAGGCACTTCCGTCATAACCGGTTCCACCACTGGTTCCCTGATCGGTAAGGTTGGCGCCATTATCAGTAGCGGCGACGACATCGATCTTCAGGTTATTGACTTCCATGCCGGTTGCGCCCAGCGCCGTGACCAGTTCATGCCGGTTGGTGGCAAGATGGCGGGCCGTTGCCTCATCCTCACTCTGCAGGACGATACCTGTGGTAATGCCGTCGGTCCCTTCGAGACGAACATGAACCGGCGTGGAATCAGCCGTCATGATGGTCATGGAAACAGAGGTCTGGCCATCGGGGGATCGGGAAATCCCAGGCGAGGAGAGGATCTGGTTTCCGGCTTCATCTTCCCCATCCGTCTGGTTCTGTGCCTGGACTGGCTGGGTATCCGCAGCCTGCCCCGCATGCTCGATGGAAAATGCGCTCGGGGCGGAAAGATCGGTGGGAAGGGTTATGGAGGCGGGTGTCGCAGTTCCCATCTGCTGCGCGTCATCGCCCCTGTCACCTTCGGACGTTCCGGAATGGTCGGACAGGCTATCCCCCTGATGTTCCGCGCCCGCCACGATTCCGGCCTCACCTGTCGGGGCTGTGACGGCATTATATCCAGACGATGCCGTGTAGTCCGCCGATGTGGACAAGGACGCCAGTCCGTCGCGGCTGTCCGCGCGGCTGGATGTCTGCACCGTAATATTGCTTACGCTTGCTGTCTGGGGCTGCTGCGGCGTGGTGATGCTGTCGTTATCCTGCGCGGTCTGGGCCGGTGCGGCATTGGTGGTGGAAGATGATGGTGTCGAGGGGGCCGTAGGAGAAGCCCTGCCAAGCAGGGGAGAGGACGCCGCACTTCCCGAAGCGTTCACCGGAACGGCGGCCTGCTGCCCGACTGCGGCCAGCAGGCTGTCCATTCCCGTAGGGGACGAGGCCGCTGTATCGGTGCCATTACTCGAATTCTGTGCAGCCTGGGTGTTGTTTGCAACCGGAGCAGAGGTCGTTGATGTCTGCGTCTGCTTCGCGCCCGGGGTGACACTGCTGCCCACGGCGGAAGCCGGAAGCAGGGAAGACTGCGTGACAGTCGGCATGGTCTGGACGGATGGCACGGATTGCGCCGGGCTGGCTGAAGACAGGGCGGCCAGTACGGTATCCAGTGCCGCAGCGGTAGCGGGCAGCATGGTGCCTGCCTGCGCGCTCCCCGATGTCATGGTGGAGGCCCCGGCCGTGCCGGTGGCTGACAGACTGGATGTTCCGGCCGACTTTTGCCCCTGCGAGGCCATGATCTGCACGGGCATGGCAGTTTGGGCCAGCGCAAGTGCGGGCCATGTCTGCATGGTCTGCACCTGCAGGCTCATATCCGCCGCGGGGTTGGTGTCGGCCTGTGACTGTTCCCTGTCTCCATCACGGCCCGACGTGGTGTCCTTTGCCTGCGTGGGGGCAGGGGATTCATCCGTCTGGGCAGGCAGGGAGAACTGTGCGACCGGGGTGGGCGCGCTATCCTGCGTATCATCCTTTCCCTGCGCGCCACTGTCCTGGCCGACGCGGGTAGGAGAGGATTTTACGTTACCGCCCTGCGTTGACTGGTCCGATGTCATCACCGCGGCATTGCCGGTTCCGCTGGTGCGACCGTGCGCTTCCTGTCCTTCGCCATCCCCCTGGCCGGAGAGCCCCCTGACCATGGCGCCAAAGGTATCTTTCTCCTTCCCGGTCCGTTTTTTGGATGTGGAGGAAGAGGAAGCCGTCATGGTTCCCGATTTCTGCGATGTCGGGGTGGTCAGCCGGGACGACAGGGATGTTTCCTGTGCCGGGTTGGGAGTGCTCGATGCTTTCGCCACCGTAATACCCATCAGATACTCCGTGCTCCTGGCTGCATCCCCATCCGGTCAGGCTGTTCCTGTCGGCGGGTTTGATGATTCCGAAAGAATGGAATCAAGTTCACTGAACGTGGGCATGAAAGCGTGTGGTATATCCTTGCGCCCGATTTCAGCACTGACCTGTGGCGGATTACCCTGCAGATGGGCCACAAGAACGATTCTGATGATATCCGGATAACGCCCATCCTGCATTATCACATCGCGCATCCTTCCCGCCAGTGGGGCCACGACACCATAGGACAGAAGCACGCCGAGGAAGGTACCCACCAGGGCGCCACCGATCATGGCGCCCAGAATGGCGGGGGGCTTGCTGATTGACGCCATCGTCTTGATCACGCCCAGCACGGCGGCCACGATGCCCAGTGCCGGCAGGGCATCCGCGATGCTTTGCAGGCATTCCGACATATGCAGCTTTTCCGTGATGTTTTTCTTGAGTTCACGCGCCATCACCTCGTCCAGCTGGTAGGCGTCACCCATATTGAGGCTGACCAGACGAAGATAGTCGCAGATCATGTTGCGGACTTCCACATCATCACGAACGCTGGGGGACATGGCGAAGATGCTGCTTTCCGCCGGGTTCTCGATATGCTCTTCCAGCGCCATGTTGCCCTTGGCCTGCGCAAGGCGCGTGAAACGGAAAAGCGTGACCAGCAGTTCAAGATAGGCCGCCTTGTCATACCGCGCGCCGTGGAGTGTCAGCTTCAGGTAGCCGGGCGCCTGCTTGAGCGCCTCCTTGGAATTGCCCATCACGAATATTCCAAGGGCCGCGCCGACGATCGTCAGCAATTCGAAGGGCATTGACTTGGCTAAGGGCGCCAGTGCCCCACCGGATGCTACAAACGAGCCGAAGACACAGAGTAGCGCAAAGAAGAGCCCCCCGAGGAAAAGCATTTAGCAGTCTCCACTTTCATCCACTTGGGCCGCATGGCAGAGGTTCCCCCAACGGCGGTTTACAGTCTTTCTACGCAACATTTTTCGGCTTTGATAGTAAGGAACCCCCATGTTGCCGGGTGTCGGCCCTGTTTATTTTGGCGTTCCCGCGCCCGCGTTCGCGCCAGGCTGTGCCGGTGCCGGTGCCGGTGCCGGTGCCGGTGCCGGAAGGGGGCTGGGAGTGATATCGGGCGTAATACTGGCTTCCGGGTCCGGGTAGCGTTTGTGCAGGATGATCACGACCCTACGGTTCCCGGCGGCCGAGGGATCGGATGGGATGGCCAGATCCCTGTCCGCGCGGCCTGACACATCCAGAATGTTACGGTCCGGGTAGCCGGAGCGCACCAGCACTTCACGGGCATGATCGGCCCGCAGCGCGGAGAGGGTCCAGTTGGACATGCCCCACCTGCTGCTACCGTCCCGGTAGGGTGCGGCATCGGTATAACCGATAATGGATATGCGTTCGGGCATGGACGCAAGCCAGGCGCCGATCTGCGCCAGCATCTGGCTGCCAAGACGATTGGGGGCGGCCGATCCGTTATCGAACATCGGCGCGTTGCTGGCGTCATGCAGTTCAATGCGGATGTCATCACGTTCGACATGAACGGACATGTTGGGAGCGGATGCCTTGAGTTCAGGATTTTCCTGGACCGCTTTCTGGAGGCCCGCGGCCATCTGCTCGATCCTGGACTGTTCGTACGCCGCCGCCACCGGGTTCTCCGCGCCAACATAGCCTACGCTTTTGGCGGCGCCGCTCTGTGGTCCCCCGATCGGTATGATCGCGGGGGAGGAAGGCGTAAGATGCGTCTTGAGGCCGCGCGTGATGTCATCGGAATCCGATCCCCCCGGCAGCGAGGTCTGCTGAGAGTCACGGCCCCCCTTGTCGCCGTTCTGTTCCGGTTCCACCGTCTTGCCATCTATGACGCGCCGGACGACAGTCCCCCCCGTAAGGGGGGAAGGATCAACGTCAAGCATCGCATCCGTGGACTGGAGATGCGCCCCTTTTTCCGCCATGGGATTGAAGAAGGCCGCGATGCCCGCGCGCTGCTCGTCGGTGGTTGCGTTGAGCAGCCACATGACAAGGAAGAACGACATGAGGGCGGTCATGAAATCACCGTAGGCGATCTTCCATGCGCCCCCGTGGTGCCCGCCCTGTTCTTCGTCATCACCCCGTTTGATTATGACGGGATGGTTATCGTTTTTTGCCATGTGGTGCTATCCGCAGTCTCATGCGCCCTTGTATTGTGCCATACCTACACGACATGACGGGTTGCCACGGAATGAGGCGCGTCCAGCATGCGTCAGGGAGATGGAAGTATCCACCCAGACTTCTCCCCCGATTTCGCGCCAGCGGCGGCAGAAGGTGAAGTCCTCGCTCAGATAGGTTCCGGTATCGGGGTCGATGCTGCCATCGAACAGGGCATGGTAAAGGCCGTCTCCCTCGCTGCCGGGGGCGTCGATACGCCGGTACGCGGTTTCGGAATAGCTTTTGACCATCATGGAGACCGCCTTGCGGCTGATCATCATGAAGCCCGTCCCGGCGTAATGGGTTTTGACCAGGGGCCCTTTCTCCCATGTCTGGTGCATGGCTTCGGTCTCACCCACGTAGCGCAGGGAAGCGGTTTCCTGTGATTCGCCATGCAGCATGTTTTCCTGCGTCGCCTTGTCCCAGAACCGGTCCCGGATCGGATACAGGCCGGCGATGAGATCCTTGTCGGCCGCCAGAAGCCGGGCGGGCGCTTCCGCCGGGAAGCCGATATCGGCATCGATAAACAGGATGTGGGAGGCGTCGGACAGCACCAGGAATTTGTGCAGCAGGGTATTACGGGCCCGGGAGATCATGGCATCGTCACCCAGCAGGGAGAGGGTCATCGGAACCTGCAATACGCTGGCGCAGGCGACTATGGATTCCATGTATTCCTGTGTGACCATGCCACCGAAACATGGTGTGGCGATAAATATCTTCGCATCCGGCTGCTGTGTCTGTTGCATGTACTTTCCCAATTGCTCCTGGCCATCGATATAATCGGATTGCCCCCAAATACGATTATATTGCGCTCTCTTTTAAGAGAGCGATAGCGGGCGCTTTCCACTTTCTCAAGGATCAAACCAGTCGGGGGCCGCAATAAGGCAGCCTTAAGGGGTGGGAACGGGAAAAGGACTGGCGGTTAGGTCATTTTGTTGCGTCGGGAAAGATCGTCGATCTCGGCCTGCTCGCGGCGGGCAAGGGTTTCCTTTTCTTCCTCCAGCCGCCTGTCCATGATCGCCTGGGCGGCTTTCTGGGCCGCATTGGCCTGTATGAGCGCCTCACGCGCCTGGTCGGATACCTGACGGACGGCGATCAGCGCATGTTCGGCCTGTTGGACGGCTTCCTTTCCCGATGGCAGCCATACGCGGAAATCATCCATCGAGACCTGCCCGGAAGCGGCCTTGACCCGCTCGCTTTCGATGAGTGCGCGCTGTCTTTCCACATGGGCGATGGCTGCATTTTCCTTACCCATCGCTTCGGACAATGCGCTTTTCGCCTGATCCACTTCTGTCTGCCTGAGCCGGATCAGGGCCTGTAACGCCCGTGTTCTGGCGTCCATTACGATGCCGGGGATGGCGGTGAAAGGGCATGGGCCAGTGCATCAAAGCTTTCGGCCAGCGTGGCTCTTTCGTTACGGTTCTGCTTCAGCACATCCTCAATGGCGGGTGCCACGCGAATGGCCTTGTCCACCTTGGGGTCGTTACCCGCACGGTAGGCGCCCAGACGGACCATGTCCTGCATTTCATCCCAGGTGGCAAGGTCGGCCCGCGCTTCCTGCACGAGGCTGTTTTCCTCGGTCGAGTTGCATCCGGGCACGGTTCGCGACAGGGAGCGCAGGACATTGACCGCCGGGTAGCGGCCTGCTTCCGCGATCCGGCGTTCCATGACGACATGGCCATCAAGAATACCGCGCACCGCATCGGCAACCGGTTCGTTGTGGTCATCACCTTCAACCAGAACCGAGAACATGGCCGTGATCTGCCCGGCCTTTCCATCCGGGCCGACGGCACCGGGGCCCGCGCGCTCCAGAAGGCGGGGCAGTTCGGCAAAGACACTTGGGGGATAACCACGGGTAGCCGGGGGCTCACCCGATGACAGGCCAATTTCGCGCAGCGCCTGACAGAACCGGGTGACACTGTCCATGAGGATGAGTACGGACTTGCCCTGATCGCGAAAATATTCAGCCGTGGCCATGGCGGTATAGGCGGCTTCCCGGCGCATCAGCGGGGATGAATCCGAGGTCGCGACAACAACGACCGATCTGGCCAGCCCCTCGGGCCCGAGATCATCCTCGATGAATTCCCGGACCTCCCGGCCACGTTCACCCACCAGGGCGATAACCGCGACATCACAGGCCGTATACCGGGCCAGCATGCCCATCAGGGTGGATTTGCCCACACCGGAGCCCGCAAACAGCCCAAGCCGCTGTCCCTGGCGGCAGGTTGTAAACAGGTTGAGGACGCGTACCCCAAGGTCAATACGTGGGCCAAGCCGCGCCCGACGCGCGGCCTCGGGCGGGGGGGCATGCAACCGTTGCGGCGTTCCATCCGGGGGCAGCGGCCCCTTTCCATCCACGGGGCGGCCCATCGGGTCTATAACCCGGCCCTGCCAGCCATCATTGACAAGCAGGGTGCCCCCGGCCCGGCGTGTCCTTTCGGCCGGATCGAACAGGCTGAATGTTGCCCGGCAACCGGAACCGACCCCTTCCAGCGATCCATACGGCATGGCAATGGCCGTTTCACCACGAAAGGCGACGATCTCCGCATCGGTTTCACGCCCGTCCAGACCAAGGATGGATACGCGATCGCCCACCCCGGTAAAGTCCGCCAGGCCGCTGAGAGACACGGATAAGCCGGAAAGCCCGGTCACCTGACCTTCAAGCACCCCGACGGGCACATCATGCCGCGGCGTGGCCACGGCGCCGCGGATGGCTTCCATAATACCGGGAACACCGGCCATTACCTCGGCAAATGGAGATGCGGCGACTGGTTCTTCACTCATGGGGCGTGCCTGCCCCGGAAGCCTGCAAATCCCTGTCCGGGTATGTCAGTCCCGTAATTCAAAACTTAAAAGAGCCCGGAATACATGCTGCCGGATGAGGACGAGGAACCGTTCGTGTTAAACAAGGCAATGATTCCTTCATCGCTGTTATCCCCACCGAACAGATCCAGCATGGTTGTCGGCTTATCCGGTGTCTGCGGATTGATCTGCAGCATGGCGAGATACTGCTCGGCATATCTCTGGATTCCATCAGGGGTGGAGAAGTCCGTCAGGTTGACCTTGTTCTTCAGCAGGGCGACCTGTTCGTTATAATCAAGCACACCAAACTGGTCAGGATCGTAACCGGAAACCGTCTCCACCACCTTCAGCAGTGTCGGATCCGACATGATTTGTGACAGCGTTTTACTGCTGGTCATCGTACGGGTGAAATAGAGCGCGTTGCCTACCCCGCTATCCTGATTCTGATCGTCGTCTTCGTACTGGGTGTATTCAAACTTTGATACGATCGAACTGATCGTATCCGACGTAAACGGCGTCGCACTCGCCGTTCCGCCATTTGATCCCCATGTGCTGAACGCATCGGCAAAAGCGAGCCAGGTGGCATTACCCGATGATTTCGCAAGCGATTTGGAAGAGGTGGGATCCTGTGTCAGCAGATCCTTGACCAGCGCCGTCTCCCCGGAAATGGAACCGAGACCATAGGCGCCAAGAACCACCTGCAATGCCGAATAATTCTTGAGAAGGCCATCCGCCGATGTGATGGAGGGCGCTTCCTTCTCGAAGCTGGAGATTTCGTGGGTAACCGTGGCATCCGTCTTTGCATAGGTCGCTGCCGCAGTACCCTCATCCTTCTCGGCGGTAAGATACAGGGACACCGGAGAGACATTGCTGATGCTCATCAGTTCAATCCTTCATTCGTGGTCCGCACGCAGTACCCGACGCTTTGGCGAAAATTCAGCATGCAAATTTTATTTGTTCCTATCACATAGTCAGCGCCAGGGGAACACAGACCTCAGGCATGGCGGCAATCACAGGCGGCGGGGAGCGGGCCTGCCCCTATGCCGCGCCCAGACAGGACTTTTTATTCATTCTCCACTACCGTATCCTGCCAGCCCATGTCGTGGGAGCAGATGCCTGTTTCCTGACAGCGATCCCGCCGACCAGATCAAGGCCCATTTCCCGCATGCCCAACAGCCAGACCAAACCACAGAAGTGTTCCGACAGCCTGGCCGGGAAACCGCTGCGCTACATGACATCGGCCATGGCAGCGCTACTCACCATCAGCCTGGCGGGTTGCGGGGCGCCAGCAAAACCCTATCTGGACGAGGGAATGACACTGTCACGGGCCGGGTTCATTGCCCATACGGCGGATACGACCGCGCGCTATGCCATGATGAACACGCTGCCCCCGGGGCAGGTTACATATCGTCCTTCTCCCACGGGGCTGATCTATCTTTACGCTGATCCAATCGGATGTGGCTGCGTCTATATGGGATCGGAAGCCGCGTACCGGACGCTGACCGGATTGGTCAGCGCGTCCAGTTCGAAAGGGAAGAAATCCGCACAGTTTCTGCTGGATCTGCGGGAGATGGCGGCAGAAAACAGGCGGGATACGGCTTTGTGGGACTGGAGCGCATGGTCTTCCAACGCCGATCCGGGCGGAAACCAGCCACGCCATGTGATCGGTGGATACTGGTAAAGCAGGCACCCGGAAGGAAAATCAGCCTGTCCGGTGCCTACGCCCCTCTCCGGCCATGCGGGAGGGGGCGCCATGTTGAAAATCCTTGGCCGCCTGTTCCCTTTCTGATCAGGAAACGGGATAAGCCGGATTATCAGATATAGTCCGCAAGCGACATGCTCTTCATGTCCGAAACAAGGGTATAGGATGCCTGCAATCTGGTGTTGAGGGCGGATGTCTGCGTCGCGACCGCAGCAATATCCGCATCCCTTGCATTGGAAAGCTGCGTTGTCATCATGCTTTGCATGCTGGACAGGAGGGTCGTTTGTGAAGTCAGGTTATCCTGCGTCACACCGACGGACGATTCCATATCCGTCAGCTGTGCAATCGTGCTCTGCAGGGATGTGTGCAACTGACTGACCAGATCGGAATAGCCGCTGGTCGAACTCGACATTCCAGACATGGAAGAGACAACCATCATATCACGCATCAGGTCATAGATGGGAGATCCGGTGGAGGGCGAGGTCGAAGTCAGACCGCTCCCCTGTGTCGCGACTATCCCCACTTCGGTTGCTGTATTGCTGCCTGTCAGGACCGATTTCTGGAGCGAGGCCGCCTTTTCGGCAATCGTTTCATCCCCGGAAAGGGTGGTCAGGCTGGAGGAGAAAACCGAACCTATATTGCTGTTCGCCGCATCTGTAGCCGCGGTCATGACGGATGATGCGCCAGAAGTGCCGAGCGTGCTGACGGCCGCAGAGATCGCCGTCGCAAGTGACCCGCTTGCAAGCGAACTGGCATTGGTGAGCGGGGGTTCGGTTGAATCCTGTCCGGCAAAAACATACCCCGTACCGTCTGAGGTATTGAGCGTGGCACCGAGGTCCGTCAGCGCGGACTGGGCCTGGGTCGCAATATCCGAGATCGTGGAACTTGAGGATGACCCGGTGATACTGAGGATATTCGTGTTCAGGTTCTGGGCCAGGGAAACGATCTGCTGGACTGCGGTAGCTGAAACGGTCAGGCTGTTCTGCGCATTGGTGACGTTGTTCTGCCAGGCTTCAACCTGCGTAATCTGGGGCGTGATGCTCAGGGCGGACGTCCGGTTCGAGCCCAGCCCGGCATAGGTTTCCGACAGCGTCCCCGCTGACGTCTCCCATGAAAGGTTCTCCTGGGTCTGTGTCATACTATCGATCCCGGCGTCGAGAATACGAAACGCGCCGGAATCACCATACTGCCCTATAGAAGTACTCATGACTGTCTTCCCCTGTCCGCTCAGTCGATAGCGTCGAGTAGTGCGGTGAACATCGATTGTACGGCAGTTATGACCTTGGCATTGGCGGTATAGGCATTCTGCAGTGCGACAATCTTGGACATTTCATCATCCACGTTCACGCCGGAAACATTGGAGACACTGGTCTGCAACGTCGTCTGGACCGATGTGGAAGAGGTCAGACCATCACTGGCCTGCGCAATGGTTGAAGCCTGATTGGAAGTAAGGGACGTGGCCAGGGCAAGCAGACCCTGCGTACCTGAATATCCGGTGGACAGCGAGCCTGTCGGCCCCAGATCGGAAGACGGCGCCGCCAGGCTGCCGCTCACATCATCCGTGCTGGTTCCGAATGCCGTGCTCAGAACTTTGGTCACGGCTGTTACATCGCCCGTCGCCCCTGTGCTGCTGTCTGTTGTCAGCGATGAAGGGGTATTCACATAAGATGAATTGACGCTCAGCGTTGATGACAGGCCAACAATGCCAGCCGGCGTTTCCTGCGTCGTATTGGTCGACGGCACCGCCCCGGTCCCATCCGTGAACAGGTCAAGCCCGGCGCTGTTGAACCGCGTGGCCAGCGTGGAGGAGAATGAGTCAAGCTGGGCCTGCATCTGCGGATAGGTCACATCACGCAGTGTGATATTCGCCCCCAGCGTCCCGCCCGTAAGGTGGGAGGTGATATCCTTGCCCCCCAGCGTAATCCCGGGAATCTGCGAAGAGGAATCCCCGGTGCTGTAATAACCCGCCGATGTGACGGAAACATCGGACGTGGACAGGGGCCATGTGGAACTGGGAAGGGTGACGCTCGTATCGCTCTGCCCCATCTGGTCCGGGCGGGTCGGAAGTTCGGTCCCGTCCGCCGTCCGGACAATCATGTCGCCATTCGATGTTTCAGAGAATGTCACCGACAGTTCGGATGACAGGTCGGTCATGATCCCGAGGCGCTGGTTCTCGAGATCGGCCGTATCCGCGCCAGTCGCCTTGAGGCTCATGATCTGCTTGGACAGCGCGCCGATGTTCGTCAGATCGGAATTGATGGTGGAGACCGTCGAGACCACATTGTCTTCCGCGGTCTGGCGCTGCTGTGTGTAGGTCGTGGAAAGTGTATTGATGGAGGAGGTCAGGGACTGCGCGCTGGAGACGACACCGGCCTGGGCGGAACTGTCCAGCGGGGTCGAGGTCAGTGTTGTCAGGGCGCTCTGCACATTACCAAGCAGGTCAGAAAGCGTATCCGTGCTGCCTGAATCCGCCGATGTCGACCCCTGCAGGGCCGATACGGCGGCCAGCGAGTTGCTTGTCGCCGTATATGCGGCGACCTGGGCATTCTGGCCGTAAAGGGCGGTCTGCAGGGCATTGTTCACGTTCAACGTCGTCGCGGCGACATGGACGCCTGTCCCGCTGCCACCCGCCACGGCCGAGGACACATTCGCCGTCTCGCTGACATACCCTGACGTTCCCGAATTCGAGACGTTCTGGGACGTTACGGACAGCTCGTAATCAATCGCGCTCAGTCCGCTATTGGCTATTGATAGCGATGATCCCAGATCCATGTCTTTCCCCGCACGCCGGTCACGGCCATGTATTCCCATGTAACCAGAACAATGTATGCCGGGCGTTAAGGGTGATTACAAGACCTATTGCATTCTGGTGGTGTTTCAGGAACTCGGTTCGGCGGTGATCTTGTCGATCGCATTCATGTAACGGGTGGATTCCGTCTGTACAAGCTGGAAATTCAGGTCGTAATCACGCTGGATCTCGACCATCCGCGTGGTCTCATTGATGGAATTCACGTTGCTGGACTCAAGCATTCTCTGCCGTATTTCCGTCTGGGCCACGGCATGGGTACGGGTCGTGGGCTTGAGCAGGTAGGACCCTTCCGGCTGCAGGGTGTTGAGGTTGTCAACGGTTACGATACCGATATTCGCGATTCGTCCATCCTCGGTCGACATCGTTCCGTCCGACGCAACCGACACGATGTCATCTTGCCGCGCGACGACGATATTCTGGCCCTGCCGGTCAAGAAGGGGGTTTCCGGCCCCGTCGACAATCGTTCCATCCACCCGGCGGTGAAACTGCCCGTTACGGGTCAACCGTACGCCCTGCGCCGTACGCACGGAGAAGTAGCCTTCACCATTGATGGCGAAATCTGTCAGGTTTCCCGTCTGCCGCAATGCCCCCTGCAGATGATCCTGGTAGGTGGCCTTATCCTGCGTGAATGCCTCTTCCCGGCCTCCGGGCACTTCATGAGTGCCCTTCTGGTGGACGAGGTAATCCGAGAAAATCTGCCGTGTCGCCTTGAACCCGTCCGTATTGGCGTTGGCCAGGTTCGAAGCGGCCACATCGAGAGCACGTGTCAGCGTATCAATACGCGACAGGGCGATATATGTCGTGTTCTCCAAGTGTCTGTCTCCAGCAAGGGCACGCGTTTACGACAAGCGGCCGGTCACCACACCAGCCCGTCCCGGCCATCGCCCCATGACGGGCGCACCGTGAAAGTCCGGCGATCGGTCCGATAATATTGGATCAGCGTCGCAACGGCAAGATTCCACGCATGCATGCATATCCATACCCTGCCGGCGCCAGTCCGGTAACCTATCTTTTCAGAAAATGCCTTGCCATGACCGTAACGTGGTTTTACCTGTATCTCAAGCATGCATGGCGCGGATGTGATCCGGCTATATATGCATGGCATGTCATTTTATCGCCGCTGATCGCGATGGATGGCCATGATAAGTGCAGCACACCCCGGAGGCCTGTCCGCCCATGATGCGTTCCCTTGATATCGCCGGTACGGGCATGCAGGCCCAGACCGCGAATGTTGAGACGATTTCCAACAATATCGCCAACATGACGACCACAGGCTACAAGCGCCGCCGCGCCGAGTTCCAGGATCTCATCTATCAGGATCTCCGCCGCGTCGGAACCATGAGCTCCGATACCGGTGACCTTGTGCCGGCTGGCGCGCAGATCGGCCTGGGTGTCCGCACCGCAGGCATCTACCGGATCAATGAGCAGGGCACGCTGGAGCAGACCAGCAACGCGCTTGACCTGGCTATCGAAGGCCGGGGCTATTTCCGTGTGACGCTGCCTTCGGGTGAGTACGCCTATACCCGTGACGGGACTTTCTCCCTCTCGGATGATGGCACGATCGTCACGGCTGACGGCTATCCCCTCAGCCCCGATATTTCCCTGCCGAACAATGCCGAAAACATCACGGTAGACCAGACCGGACAGGTTCAGTACACCGTATCGGGCACGACGACGGCGCAGGTTGCCGGTCAGATCCAGCTTATCACCTTCCAGAATGAAAATGGTCTGGCCGCCATGGGTCAGAACCTGTTCGAAGCCACGACCTCATCCGGTGATCCGATTACCGGCACGCCGCAGAGTACGGGGTTTGGATCGATCCGTCAGGGCTTTGTCGAGGAATCCAACGTCAACGTGGTGACCGAAATCACGGATCTCATCACCGCCCAGCGTGCATATGAAATGAACAGCAAGGTCATCACCGCTTCCGATGAAATGCTTCAGACGCTGACAAACCTGAAATAACATGCGCGTGCGGGCAGCAATCGCCGTAGCGATCGCCGCGGGCATCGTGACTTTACACATTTCGGGCGGATCGGCGGCAACGCTGCGAAACACCACTGTCGTCACCACCGACAACGTAAAACTGTCGGATCTGTTTGCTGATCTGGACCCCGGTCAGGACCGCGTGCTTGGGCCGGCCCCGGCCCCGGGTGGCAGCATCCATGTGGGCGGTCGGCAGTTGATCGCCATTGCCGATCAGTATGGCGTTGACTGGCTGGACCAGTCGCCATCGGCTCTTGCGACAATCACACGTTCAGGCCGGGTTCTGGACAAGGATTTCTTTATCGATCTCATAAGGAAAAGCGTGCCTGACGTCGGAAGCGGTCCCGTTTCCGTTGATCTTGTCGATTTTCATCCCCTGATCGTCGCGCCGGATGATCGCAATCCGGTCATCATGACGGATATTGACTGGGACCAGAAATCCGGGCGCTTTTCCGCCACGATCTACCGGACGCATCCTATCGGGGATGTCACGCAGGATTCATTCCTCCTGATCGGGACCGTGCATGCCTCACAGACCACGCTTGTATTCTCCCACCCCCTGGCCGCAGGGGCGGTGATTTCACCACAGGACGTACGCATCGGGGAGTCCAGCACCGAATACACATCGGGAAGAATATTCACCGATGAAACCGAGGTGGATGGCATGACGCTCCTGCATGATGTCACCGCAGGGGAACCCGTTCTGGACCGGGATCTGCATCGGACCATACTCATGCATAAGGGCGATCCCATCCTGATCGTTTTCATTGTGCCGGGAATTCGCCTGACGGCTACGGGAAAGGCCCTGGAAGATGGCGGGGCCGGTCAATACGTACGTGCCCTCAATCTGTCGAGCAATATGGTGGTTACCGGCCGGGTGGCAGGGCCATCACAGATCGAGATCGAGACCGGATCGGCCGCGGTTCCTTCCGATCCGAACATGTTACGCCGCCTGGCCACATCCAGCCGCGCAAATACGCGGGCGAATTTATCGCTCCGGTAACCGAGAATGATCTGGAGAACTCCCTTGACCAAACACCGCCTGTCTGGCGCGATAATGACCGGATTGCTGTGCCTGTCCGGGTGTTCAGGCCTGTCGGAAATAAGCGAGATGGGCCACCCGCCCCGCATGACCAAGACATCCGACCCGACACAGGCGCCTGATTATCGTCCCGTGACCATGCCCATGCCCCCCCTTCAGGCCCCGCCGACCGAGGTCGGAAGCCTGTGGCGGCCGGGAAGCCGGGCCTTCTTCAAGGACCAGCGGGCCTCCCAGGCCGGTGATCTCCTTACCATCAAGGTCGAGATTGCCGATAACGCCGCCCTGACGGACGATACATCCGCCAGCGGCAGCGGATCGGAGGATTTCGGGATTCCCAGCCTCTTCGGCTTCAAGGGCAAGGGGGTATCGCACCTCACCAACTCGGATGCACTCAGCACGAGCAGCGCCAGCGCCAATCTTGCCGCGGGCTCGATCCGAAGGAACGAGACCGTCACCCTTACCCTGGCCGGGACGATTACCCAGGTTCTTCCGAACGGCAACTTTGTCGTTGTCGCCCGTCAGGAAGTCCGGATCAATGGCGAGCTGCGCCAGCTTCTGGTCAGCGGTGTTGTCAGGCCACAGGACATTCTGGAAGATAATACCGTCACCCACGACAGAATTGCCGAGGCGAGAATCTCGTACGGCGGCCGTGGCCAGCTTACCAAGATCCAGACGCCACGATATGGCCAGCAGGTGCTTGATAGCGTTCTTCCGTTCTGATCCGAAAGCGTGATTTACGGCTGGCGCGGGCTATTTACCCCCCGAAACTTCTGACCAGTCCGCCAGCCACCATCTGCCATCCATCGACCATTACGAAGAAGATCAGCTTGAATGGCAGCGAGATGGTGGCGGGGGGCAGCATCATCATGCCAAGACTCATGAGAACGCTGGATGTAACAATATCGATGACAAGGAACGGCAGATAGAGCAGGAAGCCCATCTCGAAGCCGCGGCTCAGTTCACCAATCATGAACGCCGGAATGAGCACGCGCCACGGCATGGCGGCCGGTGTGGTTGGTGGCGCCACATTCGCAAGATGCAGGAATGTGGTGAGGTCGGCAGGCCGGGCATTCGCCAGCATGAACCCCCTGAAAGGCTCCGCCGCCGCTGCCAGACCTTCCATTTCACTTACACGGCCATCCATCATGGGGGAAATTCCCTGAACCCATGACTGTTCGAGAACTGGCTGCATGACGAAAAACGTCAGGAACAGTCCAAGGCCGATCAGTACCGTATTGGGTGGTGTGCCCTGCGCCCCGATCGCACCGCGCAGCAGGGACAGGACTATGATGATCCGCGTGAACGCGGTCACCATGACCAGAAGACTGGGCGCCAGCGAAAGAATGGTGATGAGCGCCGTCAGCTGGATCAGGCGGCTGGTCGTGCCCGCGTCCCCCATCCCTTTGCCAAGATCGACCGTCAGGGACTGGGCATGTGCAAGCGTCGGCATGGCCGCCAGGGCAACAACAGCTCCGATACAGGCAAAAAGAGCCCCGGCTCTGGCGGCACGTCCCGTAAAAGACGGATATGTCAACGCGTTAGCTCCACTATTCGCATCAATCCGGTGGGGTATCAAGGAAACTGGCAGGGCGTGCGGCATCCTCATTTTCCATCCAGCCCAGGAATACGTCATTGCCGCCCCCGGTCAGGATCAGTCCCTTTTTTTCACCGCATTTTATGATGCTGATACGCCGGCGCTGATCTATGGCCAGACTTTCCACCACGGCCAGATTGCGTGTCTGGCGCCGCCGCGACAGGTAGGGTTCCAGCAATTGCAGTCCATAGCGGCTCAGCAGAATGAGCGCGATGACGATTACGAACGACACAATCCATGTCAGCCATGCAGTGCCGAACGTTCCCGCGCCATGTGCAAGAGAGCCTGACTGGGGCGCGGCAAAAACTCCTGTCGCGGATACTGCGCCCATGCCTAGCTGGACGTGGGGGAGGCCGAGAGGATTTCCGTCATCGTGACGCCGATATGATTATCGTCCACGACAACGACCTCACCACGGGCAATCAGCCGGTTATTCGCATAGATATCGACCGCTTCCCCCAGCTTCTTGTCCAGCTCCACGACAGCGCCGCGCCCGAGCCGGAGAAGCTGGCTGACCGGCATGGTGGCCGTGCCGATGACCGCCGTGATCTTTACCGGGATATCATAGACCGCCTCCATCTGGGCGGCCCCAGTCGGCTCCTTTGCGTCCGATGCGGCTGCATCAGCCGCGGGCGGGGTTTCCGCAGGGGTGGAAGTGAAATCTTCAAGCCCGATATCCGCGTTGCCTGTGCTCATGGTTCTCTCCGCCTGCTCTATGCTTTCTGCACGGTCCGCCCCCCTCGCTGCTCCGCGAGGGCTGTAACGGCGGCAACAATCTTTTCCGCAACAGCTTTACGCCACTGCCCGGGATCAATGACAATGGTGTTCGCTGCTGATGTAATACGTATTGTATCCTCTGCGGAACCCTTCGTGGCCTCTATCCTGACGGCCGGATTTCCCCGCAGCAGGGTGGTCAGGCGCTGCGCATCGGCTGCATTGCACTGTACTTTCACCGGGCCATCACATTCCTTGACGAATGCAACCGCATCAAGGATCAGATCCCGTTGCATACCGGCCACCACGGATCCATCCAGGGCCGTAAGAGTCCGGACAATATCCACAACCGTCATGAGAAAGGCCTTCGCCGCCCCCATCATGACCTGGTTCCGCCGCTCATTTTCTGCCTTGAATATGTCCGTAAGGGAAGACAGGCAGCCAGCATAATGTTCCTGTAGCGCCTGCTCCCTGTCCTGCTTTCCTTTTTCAAAACCGGCGCGAAACGCGGCCTCACGGGCGGCATCGGCTTCCTCGCGGGTCATGGTGACAAGGTTCGGGTCGGGTTCGGGCGTTTCCGGCTGTGCGGCCGCCTTCGCGGCGAGGCTGTCGGCCACCGTCATGGGGACAACGCCGAAATCCTCGATATCCGCCAGATCCCGGATCGGCATGCCCGCATGTGTGGTTGAGGTCTTATCCGCCGTGGCGTGTCCATCTGGCGCGGAAGGAGGGACCGGTGCGGCTGTCACGGTATGATCTCGTCATTGCCGCCGTTTTCGGCCAGGTCGATTTCACCGGCATTCGCCATGTTCTTGATGGTGCCGACGATTTCCGTCTGTGCGGCGTCCGCATCCTTGACGCGGACAGGACCAAGCGCCTCGATTTCTTCCAGCAGGATGTTCCCGGCACGTTTGGACATGCATTGCAGAAACATCTTCCGCACCGTTTCCGAAGCGCCCTTCAGGGCCAGCGGCAGTTTCTCACGGTTGACCTCATTGACAATCCGCATGAGGGAGACATGGGGCAGGCGCTTGATGTCCTCGAAGGTGAACATGAGCGCCTTCACCTTTTCCATATCCTCATGATTACGCTTGTCCATTGACGCCATCAGGCGCGTCTCGGTCTTGCGGTCGAAGTTATTGAAGACTTCCGCCAGAAGCTCGTAGCTGTTCCGCTTCGACGAGCGGCCAAGCGACGAGATGAACTCGGAACGCAGCGTTGCCTCCACGCTGTCCAGCACTTCCCGCTGCACCGTTTCCATATGCAGGACGCGCATCATGACGTCCGTTGCGTAATCTTCCGGAAGCAATGCGAAAATGCGCGCGGCGTGCGCGGGCCGGAGCCTGCTCAGGATGACGGCGGCCGTCTGCGGGTATTCGTTGCGCAGGTAGTTGGCAAGCACCGTCTCCTGCACATTGCCGAGCTTGTCCCACATCGTCCTGCCGGCCGGACCACGGATCTCGTCCATGATCTTTTCCACCTGCTCTTCCGGCAGGGCCTTGCGCAGCATTTCTTCCGTGGTCTCGTAGGTGCCGACAAGACCGTCGGATGATTCAAAGTTCCGCGTGAATTCGTGGCAGACCTCTTCCACGATATCGGCCCGCACCAGGCCCAGACCCGCCATGGTGATGGAAATATCGCGGATCTCATCCTCATGCAGCAATTTCAGGAGCTTCGCGGACCGGTCGCGCCCGACGGCCAGCATGAGAACGGCGGCTTTCTGCCTGCCGGTCAGATGCACGCTGACAGAGGGCGGCGGGTTGGCGGAAGCAACCGGGGTTATAGCGGATTCGGCCATGTCTAGCTTCCCTTCGCCGGGGATTCTGGCGCGGCCAGCCAGTTCCGGATGATAAGAATGCTCTCTTCGGGGCTTTCCTCGATACGGTCGGCGACCTTCGTGATCGCTTCCGCACGCATTTTCCCGTCGACGCCTTCAACGCTGATCGTTCCATCATCAGCGATTTCAGCGGAATCCAGCGCCCCGCCGCCACCTATACGCGCAGCGCCCGCCGGTCCGCCAGCCAGCCCTTCACGCATCTGGCCACCGGCAAGGGCAAGCCCGCCCAGTCCGCCACGGCGCAGCATCGGCCGGATGGCAATGTAGATGGCGCCAAGGGCCAGGAGAAGGGGAATGACCCATTCCGCGATATAGATAAGGGTATCGCGGCTCCACAGATTGGTGGCTGGCGTCGAGAAGCCGCCTTCGGCATCCGGCATGAACGGCATGGAAACGACATTGACCTCGTCCCCACGGCTTTTGTCATAACCGATCGCCGTCTTCGCGAGCGTCGTGATCTGGTCAATCTTGGCGCTGTCGAACGGCTGCCAGACTTCCTTGCCGTCCTTGGCCTTTGTGAACGAGCCGTCCACCATGACCGCAAGGCTGATCCGGGCCAGTCGCGGGCGTGTCTGGCTTATGACACGGACACGCTTGCCAATCTCGTAATTGTTGGTCTCATCTTCCCGGTCGCCAGTCGAACCGGTCCTGTTATCCTGATTGGCGTTGGCGTTGGGCAGGTTATTCGCCACCGTGGTATTCGGGTTCGCCTCGGTATTGACGGTCTTGTCCGAACTGGTCTGCTGGGAGCGCAGGACCTGCTGGTTGGGGTCGTAGCTCTCATCCGTCTCGCGGATTTCGTCCGTATCCATGGTGACCGCCGCACGGGCACGCACATGACCTGCCCCCAGGGTCGGGGTCAGCATGTCTTCCACGGCCTGCGCCAGCCGCTGTTCCTCGGCATAGCGGAGCTTGTCCAGCGTTGATTCCTGGCCCGCCGCGCTATCGGGGTCGCCGGGCCGGGCCAGAACGTCACCGCGTGTATCCACAATGGATATGCCCTGCGGGCGCAGACCCGGAACGGCGGCGGCCACCAGATTCTGGATGGCCTGGATGCCGTCGGGGCTGAAACGGCCCGTCCTGCCTATGTCGAGGACAACGCTGGCCTGGGATGGGCTGGTCTGGGTCGAGAAAAGGTCACGGTGCGGCAGGACAAGGTGGACCCTGACGTTACGCACCCCGTGCAGGAGGCGGATGGAGCGTTCAAGCTCTCCCTCCATCGCCCGTGTCTCGTTGATCGTCTGTTCAAACTGCGTGCTGGTGAGGGTGCCGCTCTTGTCAAACAGTTCGTAACCGATGGCGCCCCCGGTGGGGAGGCCTTCCTTTGCAAGAAGCAGCCTTGCGCTGGCGACCTTGTCATGGGGAACGTAAAGGCTTGTTCCATCGGGACTGGTGGTAGCGGAGATATGGGCCTTTCCCAGCTCATCAACCATCTCGGCTGCTTCACCAAGGTCGATATCACTGTAAAGCAGCGCCGGGGACTGGCCACTGCTACGGAAAACAAGGAACCCGAGCGTCGAGAGGAGAACCGCGGCCGCGATCCCCAGCGCGGCCAACCGCGTGCGCCCGAGACCCTTCAGGCTCGCCAATATATTCTGCATAAGGCTAAAGCGCTACTTTATTACAACACGAGAACAGGAAGCCAAAAAATCCTCCAGCGCGTTAACCATTCGATACCCCTGCATCTCGCCTTGCCACTACATTCAGTCATGCCCGTCAGAGCAGCACGGGAGTACTCAGAGCTTATGATAACGATGCCTGCACCATAAGGTAAGGCAGAAAAGGAGCGTCCGGGACAAAAAGCAACCCGGTGGGCGCGCGATTGATTAACTATATTTTAATCGTGCCGTCGTTACACAGCGATACGTTTCTTTTCCCCGCTGCCCCGGGGCCTGCCGCGTCCCGGCTTTCCTATGGCATGCAGGCGGTTCATCAGCGGGCAGGGGCAGGGATTTATTCCGGACATGCCCCATACTGAGGCTATTAGTGTACACCAGACAGAAAAAGGTTCCCTTCCGGGGGATCAAATTTATTGCATGGCTTGACACAAGCCGCTACTTCACAGCATCAACACTCTGTGCGGCGTCTGGAACTTTCAGGGCACATGAGTAACCGGTACGAAACGGCTTACGGACAGCCAGCGTGCAGGGCGCGAATGGGGCCAAACCGTCAGGAACGGACGTGCAGGCATGGTCAGGCAGGAAAGTCCTAAGGAAAACAGTATGAACGACGGTGATAACGTGTTCGGCAAGGCTGCTGAGCCAACCCAGACCATACTTGCCCAGGGGCTGAATGTCGCCAATCTGGAGTGCGAGACAGACACACCCATTATCGTAGGTGGATGTGTCCGTAACGCCCGGCTGCGCGCACCGACTGTCGATGTTCTTGAATCCGGCATCGTTTCCGGCGAACTCCTGGCGGATGAAGTCATCATCCGTGGCCGGGTGGAAGAAGCCGTGATCCGTACGAAGCGGTTTTACGCCAGTGCTACCGCGAAAGTGGAAAACTGCACCATTGTTCTGGAGGGGCATACCGGATGCGGCATTCACAAGGATGCCGACCTGACCGGGGAGATCCGGCTCGTAACGTCAGGCACCGCCCCCGCCAAACATGAAAATGTCGGCAAGGCAGCGGCGCCCGTGGCCGCGGCGGTTCCCGATGCGCAGCCGGCGCCTTCCAAAACCCCTGCTCCTGACAGTTCCACTGATATGGTTGCCCAGCAGCCCCATGACGCGGGCAAGCCGGCCCCGGTAACGGACTGGGACAATATGGATGAAGCCCTGCATTCCGCCGCGACAGCGGATGGCCATGTGGTTCTTGTGGACCCGGGTCAGGATCCGGAATAACCGGAAATAAGCCAGAGGGTACAAGCAGCATGGACCAGCACCGGAAAGGCACCGCCTGATGGCCCGCTTCTGGTTCATATGACTATACATGCCTCCGCGTTTTCCCGGAGACATTGCTTGTGGCGACCATCAGAAAACCGCAAGTGGACCAAAGTGTAATGCGTATGCCCCGTCTGTCATTCGGGAAACTTGTACATATTTCATCCAGCCTGATGACCCTGTTACTGGCGATGAATATGCATGCACTTGCCGGACACCTGAAGGATAACAGCACACAGAAGACCGCCCAGCCCGTCGTGAACGAAACACAGGTGCAGGAGGGCGCGCCGGAAGATGCGCCGCCAGCCGATACCGCGTCTATCCTTCCGCCCCAGCATGTCAGCACCAAGGAAGACAGGAACGCGATCGAGGGGTGGATTCCACTCCTTCAGTCGGATGACGCCGGTGGTGGCGAAGCACAGACACCGCCCCAGTCTTCAGCCGCCAGGCAGGGCACGGCGGATGGGGACTGCCCGAAAGGTCTGTCCTGTGCCAGCATGCAGCCAACGACGGGAAAATTCGGCGGAGACTTCGACCCGGAAGTCAGCAAGGCCGAAGCGGATCTCGTCAAGGATATCCTCGCACGTCGATCCGATATCGACAGTGAGCAGAAGGATATGGCCGAACAGAAGCACGTTCTGGATGCCGCCAAGACCGCCCTTAATGAAAAGATGCATGATCTGGACGCGTCCATGGCGCTACTGGCGGAAAAGCAGGCCGCCCACCGGGAGAACATGCTGGCTGAAACCGACAGGCTGGTGAAGATATATGAAGACATGCCCCCCAAGGAGGCGGCGGCGGTCTTCAATATCATGGATATTCACGTGCTGGTTTCCATCGCCAGCCAGATGAACCCGCGGAAGATAGCCGCCATCATGGGAACCATGACGCCGGAACGTGTAAATCTTGTCTCCCAGTTCCTGGCTGGTGTCCGCAGCTTCCGCCCCATCCGGGTTTCGGCGGTAAGCGATGGCAGGACGGACCAGGGAACGGAAGCCGGTACATTGTCCTACACCGGCTCCGTCCAGCAACAACCCGCACAGGGCCCCCTTACACCGTCACGCCAGTAATTCCTGCTGTTTCATACAGCCTTTCCGCCACGATCGGGCGAACCGCTCCGGACTGCTTACTGAGCCGATCGGCAGCACGGCCTGCAAGGCCCATCGCGCAGTGGCTTTACTGTATGAAACGAAGTTCCGCGAAGGGGGGAGAAAGAGGAATGCCGGATGGTCCGGGCATTTTCTTTCCATGCTTCTGACGGAAGGACTGTTGGTCATCGTTGCGGTGGCAGCATTCTGTTTCATGCTTTTCCAATTGCTGCGTCCATCCGATATTTTTTCATGATATTTGAAAAAATATTCGTCCGCCTTACCTTCTCTTAGCCATTTGAAGCTCTACTGATCCTGCGTTGGCGAACAGCCAGTTTGAGACGGAGAAAAAACAATGTCACTTTCGATTAACACCAACACCTCGGCGATGGTCGCCCTTGAAACCCTGAACGCGACCCAGACCGAACTGAGCTCGACGGAAAATGCCGTTTCCACCGGCCTGAAGGTCTCGACGGCCGCTGACAACCCCGCCGCCTTCGGCATCGCGGCCCAGATGAGCGGCAACATCGCCGGTCAGGGCGCGGTGAATGATGGCCTGTCCTTTGCCTCTCAGGTTGTCAGCAGCACCACGAGTGCCGCCGACCAGATCATCAGTGTTCTGCATAAAATCCAGTCCGCGGTCACTACGCTGGGTGACAACCAGGGCAGCCCGACGTCCATCGCCGGGATCGGTGATGAAATCACCAACTACCTCACCCAGATTGATACCATTGCCCGCAATGCCACAACCAACGGTGTGAATCTTCTGTCCGGTGGCACCAGTGACGGTCTTTCCATCACCGCGAGTTCGCTCAACTATGTGACCGGTCTGCAGGGTGATACGGCGACCATTACCGGCTTCAACTCGTTGATTAAGAATGACGCTTCGGTGAAGGTGGCAGGGGCCGGTGGTACGACCATGACGGATGCCCTTGGCCTGTCACAGTCTGGCACGGCGGGGCAGAACCCGACCTCCAACATCTTTACCGGCAGCGCCGGCAGCTCGACGATCTCCAGCACCTTCAACACGAGCGGGACCGTGAATGTCAGCGCTATGATCAGCCAGGTCCAGCAGGCCATTACGGCCATGACGGACGTGACGGATCGCCTGGGCGCCAATACCCAGTTGCTGTCCAGCATGTCCAGCTATGGTGCGACCGTTTCCGACAACCTGACGGCTGGTGTCGGCGCCCTGACCGATGCGGATATGGCCGCTGAAAGCGCGAAGCTGACCTCCCTGCAGACCAAGCAGTCGCTGGCGATCAAGTCCCTGACGATCGCGAACGGCCAGTCGCAGAACATTCTCTCGCTGTTCCAGGGCTAATCCGCTTCGGACGCAAAGCCTTGACGACAGGTACCCCCGGCTTCGGCCGGGGGTATTTTTTTGTCCGAAAGCATATATTGCAAATATGCCTTTTCCCCGTGCGGCCCTGTGGAACCGGCTCCGGGTTTTTCTTCGCTGTTTTCTGATCGACGCGGATGACCATGTCGGCACCCGATCGAAACCGATTCAATGGCTCCCAGGGACATGACCGAACGAAGTCAGGACATACGGTTTTCCCGCTATGTCACAGGCTGTCCGAAAGCCTGACCAGAAGAGACACGGAATTGCCCGTCGCATCCGTCCCGGCACGGAAGTTCATCCATTTCCCCGGTGTGAAGACCCATGTCCGGACGAAATTCACCGCGAATGGGTGAGGTTTGCATGTGCTGCCGCTATCCTGCTGCGCGCATTGCGACATATCCAGATCACTAGGTGGGGCATAGATATTTGCATTCATATCCACGGTGCGCCCATGTATCTGCACCGCTCCTTCCACGCCGGTCTTCACGCTGGCGGCGACCGGGCCGGTATTGTCGGCTATGGTCCCTGACATGACGATATCGGAAAACTTGGTCGCATTGGTCGAACAGATCTCTGTCGAGGCCGACCCGATGACGACACCGGCATTGTCATCGCCGCTGGTGCTGACGGCATGTATCTCTACAACATAAACAGGTCCGCTCGTGCACTGGATGCCGCCCCCATCCGTACCCGGCATCTTGGTGGACTGCTGTTCCCCGGTGGCATGGGATGCTGCGGCCTTACCGGCCGCCGGGCTGGCTGCCTTGCAGGTGCCTGCGGAAAGTAGTGCCGCGAACAGGGCCGCACCCATACCGGCATGCACGAAAGTCATATTCCGTCGGTCACTCACTCAATTACGTCCTTTCCCGGAGACAGGGAACCAGGAGATGATCCACCCCCATGCGAAGGTCCGGGTTGATTGTTAGTCCATGGCAATCCTATTTGCCATGGCTGTCTCGATCAGGACATGACTGACACGATGCGATAAGCCCATAAGGACCGCAGGACTTGTCGTGGCTGAAGCGCTGGGCTATCAGTCAGATGATTAACTGGCAGGAATGCGCTTTCACCCCTTGACAGGCATGCGGGGCGGAACGGGGACACGATGATAAGCGATATC
The DNA here is from genome assembly GCF_021295395.1 of Komagataeibacter sp. FNDCR2. Lineage (NCBI taxonomy): Bacteria > Pseudomonadati > Pseudomonadota > Alphaproteobacteria > Acetobacterales > Acetobacteraceae > Komagataeibacter > Komagataeibacter sp. FNDCR2. The sequence continues at coordinate 30,846 of NZ_JAIWOU010000003.1, read as the reverse complement.
ACCACACGCAGTCTCGATGCGAACAACGCCTATGGCCTGACGCAGCAGGCGACGCAGTCGACCACCGGCAATACGGATACTGATGGCGGTTCACAGTCGTCGGATCCCGTCTCCGGTTTTACCGCGGCGCTGGATAATGCAGTCAGGGGCGCCATCAATACCGGCAAAACAGCCGAGGCCCAGACCGCCGCCGGGCTGTCCGGAAAGGGCAATCTCACGGACATAACCACCTCTGTCGAGGAAGCCAAACTGACCCTGCAAACCGTTACAACGGTCAGGGACAGGGTTGTTCAGGCCTATCAGGACGTCATGAAAATGTCGATCTGAGATCGTCATATGCATCATACGGTCGATATTCATGAAATACTGCGCCAGACACTGATTGTGGCCGTAAAGATGGGCGCGCCATCCCTGCTGGCGTCCCTGTGCGCGGGGCTGCTGGTTTCATTGTTTCAGGCCATGACGCAGGTGAGCGAGGCCACGCTTTCCTTTGTGCCAAAATTCGTTGCCGCCATGGGCGCTCTCCTGCTGACAGGGTCGTTCATGTATTCCACATTACATACATACGCGCAGACGATTTTTGACCAGATGGTCATGGTCGGTGGCTCATGAATAGTGACCCGGTCCGGCAGGCGGCTTTAGCGAAATGATGGACGATCCGTCCTTTCCTGGCGGATCCATCGCCGTTCTGGCCGCTATGTTCCTTGTTGTTCTGTGCCGTGTCAGCGCCCTGATCATGACCGCCCCCGCTTTGGGGGAAACTACGTCCCCGATGGTGGTCAGGGCCGGGCTCGCACTCGCCACGACGGTCATGATCCTGCCGGTGGTGCAGGACCATATCATGGAGGTATCGGGGCAGGCACTGCATATACCATCGCTGGCGGTCGCGATTATCGTGGGCGAGCTGCTGTGTGGCGTATTCATCGGATCACTGGCCCGGCTGCTGGCGATGGCGTTTGCGATTGCCATGCAGATCATCGCCGTTTTCACCGGGCTGGCCAGTGTAATCCAGCCGGATGCCGACCTGGGCGCGGGCAGCACGGCGATCAGTCATATGGCTTCATCGCTGATCCCGGTCATTTTCCTGATGACGGGCCTGTATGTGCTGCCGCTGGCGGCAATCGCGGGTTCATACAATCTGTTTCCACCGGGGCATATGCCACTGGTAGGTGACATGACCCGAAGCATCACGGAAGCTACATCGCAGACATTCGCCCTTGCCCTCCAGCTTGCCGCGCCATTCGTCCTGATCGGCACGCTGTGGCCTGCGATGCTGGGCGTTCTGAACCGGCTGCTTCCCGCCATACAGGTCTATTCACTGGCCATGCCGGCACAGTTGCTGGGCGGTGTGCTGCTTCTGGCCATGCTGATTCAGGTCATGACCAGCTTCTGGCAGCAGCGGATGAGTGACCTGCTCATCGGCCTGCCGGGAATAGGCGCCGGCGTCTCGCGGCATTAAGGACAGAGCCCCATGGCTGATGAAGGATCCGGTGGCGGCGAACGGAGTCAGGCCCCTACCGAAAGAAAGCTTCAGAGCGCGCGCGAGGAAGGAAATGTCGCCCAGTCCCGCGAATTGCAGATGTTGCTTGCCCTGGGCGCGTTTCTGATCATTTTCAGCCTGACATCCGCCAAGTCGGGTCACAGGTTCATCGAGCATATGCGCGGCATCATGAGCCATTTTGACAGCATTCCGCAGGATATGCCGTCCATTTACCGGGTTGCCATGCAAATGGGGCTTGAAGGGGCGCTGCTTGCAACGCCGCTCGTATGTGTAAGCATTGTGGTCGTTACCATCTGCGGTCTGCTTCAGACGGGCTTCCTGTGGCGGCCCGAAGCGCTCGTGCCCGATCTTACGCGTCTGTCGCCCATGCGGGGCATCAAGCGCCTTTTCAGTCTGAGCAACCTGGTCGAAATCCTGAAAAGCTGCACCAAATTCATCGTGTTCGGATTTCTTCTTTACGGCGTGGCCAAGGGAACGATCCAGATCGCACCGGAAGCCGAGCGATGGACGATTACCCGCCTCACCAAAGAACTCATCTCATGGTTTGCCTATGCCACGCTGATTGTTCTTGTCGTGCAGTGCGGCATTGCCCTGCTTGATGACCTGTGGACGCGCTATAACAGAATACGCGGGCTGCGCATGAGCTTTCAGGACATCAAGGAAGAAACGCGCCAGACCGAGGGCGACCCGCTTGTAAAAAGGCGCCTGCAGATGATCCGCCGCAGACGCGCCCGGCGCCGTATGATCGAGGCAGTCCAGAAAGCCACGGTCGTGGTCACGAACCCCACGCATTATGCCGTTGCGCTCCTGTATGAAAGTGGCGTGGACAGCGCGCCCCAGATCATCGCCAAGGGAACGGACGATCTTGCCGCCCGCATCCGCCACGCGGCGGAAGACGCACGCGTTCCCGTGGTCGCGAACCCGCCACTGGCGCGCGCGCTTTACACAGTCCCGCTGGATTCCGAGATACCCCCGGAATATTTCCAGCCTGTTGCGGCCATCATAGCCTACGTGATGAAGCTCAAGACCCCCGGCTCCCGCACGTCATTACGTTAGGCAGGCGGAACCCGCCAACGTGCCGGAATATGTGCTTTCCCGGGTTACAAAGGGTAACCGTGAGGGCGCATTGAAGGAAATCCTTGCATTTCATGATGTGCATGCTAGTCAGAAAAAACATAGGCACAGGTGACGCGCTGGGGATGTTTCGGCCGCCATTCCATGCCCGTAAAAGCCATTGGCTTATGTCTGCCTTCCCGGAAACGGTGGGCTGATAGCGTCATGCGGTATCGTCGGCATGATGAAACCATGGTTTTTTTCTGCCTGATGGCGGACGGGACAGACAACAGCGCGCTCGGGTCAGGGACAGCTCATGTCGATTTTTAATGCCCTTTCTACGGCTGTCAGCGGAATTGACGCACAGTCGACCGCCTTTACGAACCTCAGTAACAACATCGCCAATAGCCAGACGGTAGGTTACAAGGCTGATTCCACAGCCTTTCAGGACTTTGTGGCAGGTTCGTTAAGTGGCAATTCCGCATCCGACGACATTTCGGATTCCGTCTCCGCCCTGACCGTGCAGCATGTGGACCAGCAGGGCACGGCCTCTGCCAGCACCGACAGCCTGGCCATGTCGATTTCAGGCAGTGGCCTCTTCGACGTCTCCGAGGAAACCGGCGCGACCACGGCTGGCACGACCCAGTTCCAGAATGAGCAGTACTATACCCGCAACGGCGAATTCTACGAGAACAAGGACGGTTATCTGGTCAACACCGCCGGCTATTATCTCGATGGTTACATGGTCAATAGCCAGACCGGGCAGCTCGATAACAACCTGACCCAGATCAATATCGCCAATGTCGGGTTCCGTCCCACGGAAACAACAACCCTGACCCAGTCCGCTGCGATCGGAAGCCTGCCGACCGACAGCACGAACTATACACCCCAGACATATACGACCGCCCCGGTCACGACATATGACGCGGATGCCGAGCCCCATGAGGTCGGCCTTTCATGGACCCAGAGTTCAAGCAACCCACTGGTCTGGGATGTCAGCGCCTATGATGCGGGGGGAACGGGTTCGATCGCGGCGAATGACTATCAGGTCACGTTCAACAGTGATGGCACACTGGCCTCTGTCATGAATAAGGACACGGGCGCGACCGTCGGTTCGACGACTACCGGTTCTGCTGTTTCAATTCCCATTTCGGCCGATTACAATGGGATAACGCAGACCATGCAGCTTGACCTCGGTACAATCGGCGGCACAAGCGGCACTACCATGGCCGCAGCCGGTAGCAGCGCTGTCAGCACAAGCCAAGTCACGGCCCTGACGGCCGATACGACAACAACACCCGGCACCATCTCGATGGCCGCCAACACCATGCTGGGCACGACCACGGGTTCGAACCAGTCCTATGTAACGGCACCGACGGATGTCGGAACCACGCCTGTGTCCGTCAAATGGACCCAGACATCCGCGTCCCCCGCGACGTGGACGGTTTCGGCGGTCAATCCTTATGACAGCTCCTCATCCTCGGGGGTCAGCTCCGACTCCTACAGCGTCGTTTTCAACAAGGACGGTTCGGTTGCATCGGTAACCGATCTGACCAATCCCTCGACAACGGTATCAGGGTTAAGCAGCCTGACGGCGTCCGTTGGCGGCTCGTCCTACACCATGGATCTCAGCGGTGCTTCCCTTTCAACCACAGCGCTTTCCACCGATACCACGTCACTGACTTCCGACAGTGTATCGAGCGGGACTTATGAAGGCGCCGAGATTGAAAGCGACGGGTCCATCATGGCCGAGTTCGATAACGGCGACACGCAACTGATCGGCAAGGTCGCCCTGACCAACTTTGCCAATGTCGATGGCCTGAATGCTGTTGACGGGCAGGCCTATACCGCCACGGCAAACTCCGGCACTGCGCAAACGGGCGTTGTTGGCGACAATGGCACGGGAACCCTGTCGGTTGGTTATGTTGAATCCTCGACCACGGATCTGACCAGCGACCTGTCCTCCCTGATCGTTGCCCAGGAAGCGTATTCAGCCAATACGAAGGTGGTTACAACTGCCGATGAACTGCTCCAGACCACGATTGCGATGAAGCAGTCATAATGATCTGACCGGTCTGCCATGATACAGCAGACCGGTCCTTTTCATCCGGATGGATGGGTTGCTTTCATAGCGATCCAAGAACCAGCCTGCGAGGCCTGGAACTCCTGTATCGAATCTTTCTAGAAAAGAAGCGTAATCATAACCGTTTGGCGACAAGCCTGTAGCCGAAACCATGAACGGTTTCGACGAATGGTTCTGATTTGCCAAGAACGGCATGTAGTTTCGTACGCATCCTGTAGATCGCCTTATCAACAGCGCGAACTGTAATATCTTCATCAAGCAGCATAAGAAGACGATCACGATGTACCGGCCTGGGCGCATTGCGGATCAGGGTATCCAGCAGCCGGAATTCGTTTTCCGTCAGGTGTATCTCGATATTGTTGTGTAACCATATCTTGCGGGTGGCAAGGTCGATCTTCCATCCTGCAAAATGGTAAACCAGCCCTTCCTGACCTGGCCGGACCGCCATGTTCAGGCGTTGCGACAAATTACGAACACGTGCGACAAGCTCCCGTGGATGCAGCGGTTTTTCGAGATAATCATCCGCACCATTTTCCAGTCCGCGCAAACGGTCATGCATTGTACAACATGATGTCGCAACAATAATCCCGGCGGATGTATCGCGTCGTAGCTCGGCTATGGTCTCCAGCGCGTTGCCATCGGGTAGCTGCAATTCAAGCAGGATAATATCGAATTTCCTGTAACGGATACGCCGTTTCAGTTCCAGGATCGAGGTGGCCAGATCCGTTGCGAACCCGGAGCCAAGCAGAACGGCGTTATAGAGATCACGGGTCGTCTTTTCAGCCTCAACCAGCAGCACATGAGCATCCGTTCCATCTCCCGTCATGAGTGTATTACTTTCAACCTAGAGTAGTAACGTCCGATGCTAAGCCTGTGATGCGCATATATCTCAATATCGGAATATATTAGGGAAACTATCAAGACAAGTGACTGCTAAAATAGCAGCCATGTGTACGGCCCTCTTTTCCATTTGCGTGACGCAATCTAGAAACGGGCTTATAGGATGATGGTCTCTGAATGCGTTGCCAATAGTAGAATATCTGGCCGATAATTTTCCCATCAGAACAGTGCTGCGCTGCGTCATTACCGTGCTTTATCTGCGCGCAACAAACATAAATGGTACAGTAACATGTTAAATTGGTTTACTGAGCGTGCGCCTCTAAGAAAAAAAATCACCGTAGTTACAGCCTGTCTTCAGGCCTACATGATCTTTCAGATCTTTGTTCAGGTCGTCTGCTTTGAGCTTCAGCTCTCCATCGAGAATCAGAGAATTATCACCTTGGGTGAATTTCTCTTCGGTTCGGTAATGGTTGTATGCATCCGCTGGGTGCTGATCGATCGTGTCGCCAAGCCATTCGAGACCATCACGGGCCTTACCGAGCGGATCGCGGCGGGCACATTGAATGAAAACATACCTTTCCTGAGCTGGACCGATTGCGCGGGACGACTGGCCAATGCGCTTTCAACATTCCGCAACGCACTTTTGCGCCAGATCGAGCTCCAGAAGCAGGCAGCCGACAGCGCACGGGAACAGGAACTGCTTACGGAGCAGACCCGCCAGCGCGAGATCCAGCAGAATGCTCTGATTGCCGATCTTGGGCGTGGCCTCAAGGCCCTGGCGGATGGCGACCTGACATTCCATTTCTCTTCGCCCTTCGCCAAGGAATTTGAACCGCTTCGTCTGAACTTCAACGACGCGCTCATCTCTCTGTCCGACGCCATGACACGCGTTGCATCGGCATCGTCGCTCATCCAGAACGGGGCGGTGGAAATCGCTCAGGCTTCGGATGATTTTGCCCAGAGAACGGAACGGCAGGCAGCCGCACTGGGCCAGACGGCTGCATCCGTCAATAATGTCACTGGCGGCGTTTCAAACACGGCGACAGCGGCCCTTGAAACCAACCGCTCGGCTGATGTGGCGCATTCTTCTGTCCAGCGCTCAAGCGACGTCATGCAGAACGCCATGGTCGCCATTGAGGAAATCGCGGCATCTTCCGAGAAGGTCGCCGCGATTATCGGCATGATTGATGAGATCGCTTTCCAGACCAACCTGCTTTCACTGAACGCCGGCGTGGAAGCAGCCCGCGCGGGGGAAGCCGGGCGTGGCTTTGCCGTTGTCGCCAACGAGGTGCGCTCCCTGGCCCAGAGATCCGCTGACTCGGCCAAGCAGATCCGCGATCTTATCGGCATTTCCAAGCGCCATGTCACCGATGGTGTGAAGCTGGTTGAACAGACCAATAAAGAGCTCAGAACCGTTGTATCCCAGGTGGAATCCATTAGCGGCCATGTCTCGAAAATCGCGACCGTGGCACGGGAGCAGGCCGCCAGCCTTAAGGAAATCAATACGACCGTCTCCCATATAGACACGACCACCCAGCAGAATGCGGCAATGGTTGAAGAGACGGCCGCGGCCGCGCATAATCTCAAAAGTCAGGCTTCGAACCTGATGATGGTGGTCAGTCACTTCCATATGAGAGGAGCGTCCGACAGGCCAAAAACCATAGCGGCGCCCCAGACCTCCCAGAAGAAGCTCTCGGCTGGGGCCAAAGTCCCTGAAACTCTAGATGGGTGGGCGGCTGATTTTTGATGCTTGCTTCCAGTAATCGGCATGGTGACCAGCAACAGGCGTTGCAGGTACTCACCTTTATCGTGAATGGGGAGGCTTATGCGCTCCCCATTCTCTATGTCATGGAAATCCGTATCTGGACGGGAGGCAGTCCGCTTCCATCTGCGCCGCCCTATCTCAAGGGGGTTATGAATCTGCGGGGCGCGATGATACCTGTCATCGATATGCATGTTATTTTCGATACCGGAAAAGAACATAAGGCCGAAAATGAGCGTGGCGTCCCCGCTGCGGTGATTATTGTTGAACTGCGTGGAGAGCCCGCTGGCCTGCTGGTCGATAAAGTGCAGGATATCGTCACCCTGACCTATGATGATATCAAGCCGATTCCCACGGCGGCGGGACAGGAAACCCATAAGATTTTAAGCGGTCTCATAACGATAAAAGACCGGATTATCGGGCATCTCGATATCGATGCGTTCAGCAGATGGATTGAATTACCCAGCCTGACCAATTCTGAAGCCGTACTCTCTTAAGGATTATCGGGCCTGCATCCAGGACAGGAGCAGGCCCATCGTCAACCGGATGGCGGCGGCATCACTTTTCTTCGTTATGCGCCGGAAATGCTGCAATCATTTGCTGCACCGTTTCACTCAGCTAAAATAATATGGACCTTGAACGTCTTTAGCCCGTCCATGTGGGGTCTGGCGACCATGAACGCCTGATATCCCCATGTGTGTCATCTCTGGTTTTCTGCCCGACAATGCCCGTTCGGAAACACGATATAACCCTCTGACCCAGAGGTTTCTTGAAGGTCGCTGTTCATTGTCTTACGCCTCCATCATCGTGTAAAAAAGAAGCCAGAATTAAAAGCCGGTCGATATGGTGGGTGATTTGGTGAGCAAGGAACTTTTATGTCTGAGAATAAGAAACACACCATAGATCTTAATCGTGAGACAGCAGAACTCTTATCGAATCTGCTGGAAAGACAGACCTACACAGAAAAGATCTTAAAAAGCCTGTCTCAGGTTGTACTCGATCTTCATATGCAGGTGAAACAGACGCGTGCGTCTGTACAGGCACTTTCAGCGTCACATTTAAAGCCTAATGGGCGTAAGGTTAGAGCTGTCTTTCTTGTTAATTCCATAGAGTTATGGGACTCATTGTTTGATGTTTATCAAGCAATGCTGGAAAGTGATATTTTTGAGCCATTTGTCGCGACAATAAATCGTCGTTTCGGTGGCGATACTCATTTTAGTGGGGAAAAAAGAGCCAGCGATGGTCTGGACAAGCTAAATATCCCCCATCTTCGCCTTGATATGGAAGATTCGTTTACCGGATTGAATATTCTTCGGGGTCTGGCTCCAGATGTTATCTTCCGTCAATCGCAGTGGGATGACCTTTATCCGCCCGCATTCTCGTCTGATTATCTTAGCTTTGCAAAGTTATGTGTTGTTCCATATGGCATTATTGTTCTGGAAAAATACATGAGCATGCAAGCCGAGCAGGAGGGTGTGAATAAGATTTCCTGCGATACGCCTTATCATAGAGCAGCCTGGCGAATTTTTTGTGAAAATAGATACGCATTGCAGTATTTTGAATCTTTCAGTCATGCCCCATCGGAAAAACTTGTTCTTTCAGGGTATCCAAAACTACAACGTCTCCTGAATGAAGCGCCTTCATGGCCGACGTTTGATGCACAACCTAAAGACAAAAAAGCTTTTCGCGTCATATGGGCACCACATCATAGCAGTGATAACCCATGGCTCAATTTTGGCGTCTTCCATCGGATATATCAGGATTTTGTTGCATGGGCGCGAGAGACGCCGGATATAGAATTCGTCCTCAAGCCTCATCCAGAACTGTTCAAGAGTGTCGTCAACCGTAAGGTCATGCAGCAGGAGGATGTTGATGGCTTCCTGAAAGAATGGCTGAGTCTTCCCAATTGCGCTTACGAAAATGAACGTTATGGGGGACTTTTCGCGGCATCCGACCTTATGATAACGGATGGCATTTCTTTTTTCATTGAGTATCCCATATTTGATAAGCCATTGATTTTCTTCAACTCAGGCGTACATGCAGAGCTAAATAGTGTTGGGAAATTAGCCATAGCATGCGCGGATACCGTATATACATTTGAAGATATGAAGCAGACGGCCCTGGGTTACAAAAACAAAACTATCAAGGATACTCATAATCCTGATCGGGAGCATCTGAAAAGTATATTGTTTCCTGATACAAAGCCATCCTGTGAAATTATACTTGAAAATATTGCTGATGGATTGGGTATAAAAGTTGAAGGATCTGTATCATGAATTCCATTAATATAAATATTTAATATTCAGTTGTATCTTATGTAAGAAGGATCGTCCCTATGGTTTCAGATAATTGTAGGAATGATAGGATATGCAATGAGTGAACGTTTAACAAGTGCCGTCGGTGTAATTCTAGCCGCGGGTGATGGTACTCGTTTCGGGGCTACGATCCCAAAACAATTTACAAAGCTGGCTGGCCGTACTGTCTTGGAATATACAGTTGATGTATTTGAAGATTTTTATGATATAGATGAAATTATTATTGTCACTAAATCCGAATACGTTAATTTCATTAGAAATATATCGGAAAGCCGTGGTTGGAAAAAATTAAAACAGATCGTTGTCGGCGGTAAAAATAGAATAGAATCGACGCAGGCGGCTCTGAACGCTATGTCATCCTACCAGCCTGACACAAAACTGCTTATCCATGATGCGGTGCGTCCGTTCGTAACACAAAAAATATTATCTGAATGTTTGCTGGCTCTCGATATATTCCCGGCAGTCGACACTGTTGTTCCGTCAGCAGATACAATAGTCAAAGTGTCAGGAGATCTTGTTTCTGATATTCCTGATCGTAGCATGCTGCGCCGAGGACAGACACCACAGGGTTTCCGTCTTGGTATATTGCAGACAGCATATGAAAATATTATTATAAAACAGAATAATAGAAAAACATTTACATGTGATTGTAGTGTTTTGCTGGCTGGTCTTCCTGGAATCTCCATAGGAGCTGTGGACGGTTCTGATAGTAATATAAAAATAACAACGCCCATAGATTTATTTTTATCTGAAAAACTAATTCAGTCGGGAGCAATGGGAGTTGACGAGGATGTAGACCTAGACCTCTCTTTGTTGCGCGGAAAGAGAGTTGTTGTTTTTGGGGGACGATGCGGCATTGGTAAATCGATTTGCGATATGGCAAAAGACTACGGTGCCGAAGTTTTCTCAGCCAGTCGCTCTGAAAACTCTGTAAATGTTTCGCATATCAATACAATTTCGAGTTTTTTAGAAGATATCACGAAATATGGAACATGTATTGACATTATTATCAATACTTCGGGGGTGATGTTTCGCCAACCCTTCGCCTCTACCCCTCTGGAACAGATTGAAGAGATGATTGCCACCAATTATCTGGGGGTGATTAACGTTGCAACCGCAGCCCGACCGTATCTGCTTCAATCAAAAGGGTGCCTGATAAATTTTTCATCCAGCTCGTATACGAGGGGTCGTGCATTTTATGCCGTGTATTCATCGACCAAAGCCGCGATCGTTAATTTCTCACAGGCTCTGGCAGAAGAATGGGAGGTAGACGGAATCAAGGTCCAATGTATTTGCCCGGAACGCACACAAACACCTATGCGAACAAAGAACTTTGGAGATGAAGAACCGTCAACGCTGCTTGATCCTAAAATTGTTGCACAAAAAACATTACAGGCAGCTTTGCTTTATAGATCAGGATTAATAGTTGATGTTAGGTCACGTTGACAAAAGATATGATCCACAGCCTTACGGCGACAAGGTTGAGGTAGCTCATGAAGGACACGGCGGTCTTGTCGTAGCGGGTTGCGATACGGCGCATCTGCTTGAGCTTGCTGAACATCCGCTCAATGCAGTTACGGTCCCTGTAACGCCGCCAGTCTGTTTTCTGAGGCGCGCTGCGGCCTTTACGTGATGGAATGACCGGCAGGATCCCGTGGATCAGCAGATTGGACTTGTAACGGTTTTATACCGGTCTGGAAGTGATTATGCCACTCCAGCTTCGAAAGCGGGAGGGCGGCTGCTGCCCAGATATGAATGGCGTCGACGTGGATTGTAGAACCCATTGATATACTGGAAGATAGCGACGGTAGCCTGACGACGGGTTGGCCAGTTCTGCCTTCAGGGCCATTCCGCCTTCAGGCTTTTGAAAAACGTTTCGTCGGCGGCGTTGTCAAAACAGTTTCCCTTTTTGGACATTGAAGCCAGCAGTCCGTGGACCAGCAGTTTCTTCTGAAAATCATGAGAGCCATATTGGCTGCCACGATCAGAGTGAAAAATGCATCCGGGCGCCGGGTTACGCAGTTGCACTGCCATATCCAGGGCAGATCCCTTTTCATCCGGTCGCTTGCGGCCCACCCGATCACGCGACGACTGAACAGATCGATGACGACAGCCAGGCAGAGCCAGCCTTCGGTAGTCCGGATATAACTGATATCTCCCGCCCATTTCCGGTTGGGCCCATTGGCAAGGAAATTACCATCCAGAAGGTTGGTCACAATGTCAGACTGACGGTGACTGTCGGTCGTGACCTTGTGGCGACGGGTGCGCACGGCTCGGATCCCGTTATCCCTCATCAGTCGGCCAACGCGACGTTCCCCGACATCAAGTCCGGCTTCCCTAAGTTCCATGCTCATGCGCGGCCGGCCGTAGGAACCGTTGCTCAGGGCATAATGTTCACGGATATGCGCCCGCACCTTCAGGTCGGTGCGCTGGCGCTGGCAGGTCGGTCGGGATGTCCAGGCCCGGTAACCCCGTGCCGAGACCCGTCAAACCTGGCACAGCCTTTCGATTGGCTATTATGCCGAAGACGTTCATTCTCGCGCGCCAGATCAGCCTGAGGCGCGGATGCCGGCCCGGTCGGACGATAATCTACTATCCATTTGCCCGGAGTGGATTTGCCGATACCCAGGTCGGCCGCAACGCGCATGCCTGACACCCACTGCCCAACGCAATCCTCACGGCCTTGCGCTTGAAATCTTCCATATGCTTCATGCCCTCGTCGGTCTCCTGATACGAGCTTGAAACGCTCAGATGACCGGCACAAAACCGTTACAAGTCCTGTGTGCATCGCCGATGATGCAGCCCGACGGTCCAAGCCAGCGGCTGGAGTCCCGATTTCGTGTAGGACACATTGAACAGCGGACGGCGCTTCTGGATGCTGACACCAGAGACTTTCGCCCGACACGCCAACAAGGCATACAACAATCCACAGACCCGAACTCAGCACAGAGGACACGCCGGGAAGCAAGATTATAATAACCAGAATAGAGACCGGCAAATTTGCAGAGTTATACAGGTGATAAGAGATCAAAACGTCGTGATAGATGCAGCAGTAGACATTCCCTAGGAATGATAATTACGGTTATCGCGTGTGGGAGAGTTAATGCGGGTCAGGTCGGCTCTTCCTGCGGGGCGTCAGGCTGTGACGAGGGAGCATCCTGCCTGTCCAGCCGGGAGCCGAGGGCGAAGCGCCCCGTCGGCAGGTAGTCTGGAGTAGGATGGCCTTGGAGATTGCCTTCAGATCCTCGGCTCAGGCTGTCGACCAGGGACGTGACGCCTGCGGTCCATCCCCCGCAACGGTACATCCGGAGTTGCAGGGTCAGTTAGGGAAAGGAGGGGGACGACCGCCTTCCCTGGCAGGATGATATCGAACGATAGCGGGCTCTGACAGTCGATCGTCCGGTCAGGAAGGTCGGCCGCAACGCACGTGCGTGACAGCCCACTGCTCAACGCGATCCTCACGGCCTCGCGTTTGAAATCTTCCGTATGCTTCATGCCCTCGTCGGTTTCCTAATACGAGCTTAAAACGCTCAGATGACCGGCATAAAACCGTTACAAATCAAGATATTAATTACCACGTTCTTCTCGGGATTTTTCATCTGGAGGCATATCTTCCATATGGGAATATGGCTTTCCGCTAGCATTTGTTCCGTAACTATCTGTAAAACTATGACTGAAGTTTTCAAGCACTTCGTACTGCGGACGGCCCTGATTATCCACTCCGTCCATATAAGTCATATGCCCGATTTCTGTGGAAAATTCTTGATAAGTCTCCCCACTTTCTGGTCTTACTCCATAAATAACCGTTTCATGACCAAAGCGGGAAATATCCATATGTGCGCCACTTTGCGGATCATCGCATGTCTGGAAACGGGCCGGACCAAGGCAGCGGGCCGAGCATGCCAACGGGAAAATCAGGAAAATTCCGGTGATCGATATCGAAAAACAACTCTTCATGAAGTTCAACATCTTAAGCATATCTGGTTGAATCTCAGTTATATTTTATAGATATTTTTTCAGAATATTCCATTGAGGAGCAGTTTTTCCATTATCCACTTCCAATCCATACGGATAAGCGGGACCAAGATCTTTTCCCGTTCCCCAGTAATAAAATGGAATATTATGATCATAGCAAAAGCGTATGGTCGTTTCCAGAACAGTTAACCATCCCGTATCATCCTGCGTGCCCAGGTGATCCTGTCGCCCGACCCCACACTCACCAATATTCCCCTTGAGTTTATGGGTGCGCAGCCACTCCAGAAATGGTGTGAGGCGTTTTATGCCAATATCCGTGGTTAATGCGCTGCCTGAAAGCTGGTCTCCTATCGAAACTTCTTCATCCCAGTAATAATGAGAGCCCGAATTATCACGGTCCAGATAGCAATGAGCTGAAAATACCAGCCGCCTGAGTGGATCCTGTAACAGATGAAGCGTTGGGTTATTGACCGGCCATGATGCTGCACTGGAGTGCCCATAACCTTCCACCCAGACAGGTCTTCTATCTCCCGCCTGTCTGACTGCAATAATGGCAGTCTGGGCAGCCTCCTGCCATGCAAAGCTTTGCTGCGCTATCGAAGCGCCGGGAAGGTTGGACGGCTCCCCCATGAGATCCCAACCTGCGATGTTGGAAAAACCGCCAAAAAATTCAATAAATCTCTTCCAAAAATCGGCAAACAGGGCTGCTTTCAGATTTCCATCCCCAAAACAGAGATCCTGTCCCATAGACCGATAATGACCATAATTATGACAAGGCTCACAAATTACACTTATTTTCAATGTGTTACACTGTTCAATGACAGAACGGTAAATATGGCAGTAATCTGTATCCAGATCTGCTCCTAGTCTTGGCTGGAAATGTTCCCATAACCCCGGCAGACGGATATGCCTTATACCCTGGCTGGCATAGTAATGGAGCATCGCCGCTGTCGGAATGCCGGGGGGTATATCTTCCAAACCAGAACAATTTATTCCGCAGGTAAAGTCACCAGTATTTGTCCTGTGACCCCATGCTGTGCGATTATCCAGAAAAGTTGCTAATACAGCCCCTGTACTTCCGGATAATATCTGCCTGCGCGTGAAAACCATTTTATCTTTCTTCGATCATGAATTTTTTAACTATATGCCCATACTGGTGAGGCCCGATGTGGTCGGGATTCAGCATTTTGTCTGCCATTCACAGTTTCCTGCCGTGTCACAGATATGCTGGGGAACGCAGGTCTCATTGCCCGCAGGAGGGTAGAGAGCCGCTGGCTGTGACCCCATATCCAGAGGGGAGACTGGAGGGAGTTCCATGGGTTCCGGGGGCACGATATCATAATTATGCTCGCACTGGGGAATATGCCGACAGGGCCCGTTTGTACAATTCCATATCCATTCGCATTTCTGCTCATCAGCATGAAGGGGAAAACTCCATAACAGCATGCACAAACTGACTGCCCCGCCCAACATCTGGAGTTTTCTGCTAAAAATACGGTTCACCAGCCGTTATCTCTTTTCCGGTTCCTGCTTCGCGTGAGGTCGGACCCATGATCTGCCCTGCTCACCCCAAACAGGGAAATTTCTTCATCTTTGTGCCATTATGGATGTTTTCCTGGCCTGCCGCTATGGGCTTACGTTTTCTATCGTAAATCCCTTCCCAGATTTTCCCTATCGCAGATCACAGGCATAATGCACCATATGCCATATCTTTTTCACAGCTATGATGGTCCATGCGCTTCCTAACTTCCTTCATTGAACAAGCCATGGGTGCTCTGCTCACTTTCGCGGTCAATATATGGATGGCGCGGGACGGCCATCCCGAAGCCTATGGGGTATATGCATTCTGGTTGACCATTGCCTGGATGGCAGGCACGGCACAGTCAACGCTTGTAACTTCCCATCTTATGAGCCTGCCCCATATTGATCCGGAACAGCGCAAAAAGCCTGAACAGTTTTTTCTGACTATACAGATTATGTTCATCATCGGTCTGACCTGCCTGACGGAACTTTTTTCCCAAGGAATGGCATACGCGGGCAATATCTTCAGTGCCGAGGGAGCCGTGTTATTCGTCCCCGGTTTCCTTCTGTTCCAGTATGCCAGGGCTCTTGCCTTTTCACGTCAGCGCACCATGGTGGCGGCCAGTCTGACCGGCTGTGCCCTGCTTCTTTCTCTTGTAATGATCGGCGTCTATCACACCACGGGCCACTTACCCACCGCCAATGACGGGCTGCTCATTTCCGGTCTGGCCTATGGGGGGAGCGCACTGGTTTTTGTGATAGGTCTCATGAAGAAACACTGCCTGCCCCTGAAGTGGCAGGAGATGAAGCCCTATTTGCATTATCTACATAGTTCTGGATGGATATTGCTTGGCGCGGCCTCGTCCGAACTAACCAACCGTCTGTTCAGTTTCGTGACCGCATGGCATTATGGTGCCAATGGTCTTGCCGTATTGAGCGCCACACAGATTGCCCTGCGCCCTGCATGGATGATCAGCGCCGCATGGACGTCGACCGCCCTGCCACGCATCGCCCATATGTGGGCGGAAAATCGGTACCGTCAGTTCTGGAAATTTCTTGCTGCCGGGACGCTGATCCCCGTAATCGGAAGCTTTCTCTGGAGTATTCTGGTCTTCGTAAATTGGGATTTTTTAAGACGGCTTCTGTACCATGGGAACTATGCCAACACAGCCAATTTTATCCTGTTATGGGGCGGAAATGTTATTCTTGGTAGTATTCTGAGCGGGGGAAGTTGCGCGCTTCTGGCCGCCAGACGCTTCCGAACCCTGGCGTACACAGATATCCTCGGTGCTTTTGCCACCTGTGTTGCCATGGCAGGCGTTATCCTGTTCTTACCTTATCCATTTGTAATTGCAGGAACAATGGCTGGACAGGCCATGCAGGTTATCGCGCTGGCCATGGTTTTTTATGGTATGTTCAGGAGCTCATCCCGGACATAATATGGAAAAGGGTCAGAGTCTGACCGAAAATGAATTAATTGACCCTATGACCCTGCCTCCTGAAAGGCCCTCGATTTGGAGTAAGGTCTGTCCACTGGAGACAGACGATAAAGAAAGCGCGTTTCACACAGGACCAGATCATTGAGATCCTGAAGGAGCATCAGGCAGGCACCACGGTGGCCGATCTGTGCCGCAGGCACGGGATCAGCGATGCCGGCCTTCTACACGTGGCGATCGAAATACGGCGGGATGGAAGTGCCGGAACCTCGCCCACGCCCGCTCGGTCATTGAGGACTGGCGCGCTGACTACAATGCCGTCAGGCCCCACACCAGCCTCAACGGCATAACGCCAGAAGCTTCCGCCCGACACGCCAATAAGGCATACAACAACCCACAGACCCTAACTTAAAAATGAGGGCACGTTCGGAGCAGGGTCACTTATTCAACCCTAAAAACTGTCCTAACAAACGGGACCACCTCTATCGATAAATTTGGCATACGGTTAAATGGAATATTCAAAAGTAAATGGAACCTTTTAAAAATTTATCTATGTAAGTGTTTATACCATCTTCTAGTGTTGTAAAATATTTATCATATCCACACTTACGAATATTATTCATATTAGCACAGGTAAAGTTTTGATAATTACCTAAAAGATTAGCAGGCATATCTATAAAATCAACCTCCCGGGGCTTTCCAAGAGAATCACATATGGCATACGCGAGTTCAAGATATGTTCGGGCAACCCCCGTTCCACAATTGAACAGACCATTGACATGCGGATTTTCGTACAGCCATATCATTACATCTACTACATCCCCAACCCAAATAAAATCACGTGCCTGTTGACCATCCGGTATAGATACGGAAGCTGACTTAAAGAGTTTGGCAGGGCTACCATTTACAATATCGTCATATTTTACTTTTATAACAGAAATCATCTTACCTTTATGATATTCATTGGGGCCATAAACATTGAAAAACTTGAGGCCGACCCATTGCTTGGGTGTCTTTCTTCCCTTTTGAACCTGCTTTGCAACCCACAGATCGAATGCATGCTTGGACCAACCATAAAGATTGAGAGGGCGTAGCTTATCAAGATTCGACAGATCATCAGAAAATTCTACTTTCGTCGAGGCTGAACCGTAAGTTGCTGCAGATGATGCATAAATAAAACTTATATCCCGTTCAGCACACCATGACCAGAGTTTCTGGGATAGTGTAACATTTGTATGCCAGACTAGATCACCATCCGTGGCAATAGTTTCACTTATTGCACCCATATGAAAAACAGCTTTTATGTTCGTTTCCGATGCTAGGAATGCATCCAGATTTTCGGGAGCAACAATACATGAGGGTGCATGATACTGCAGATTGCGCCATTTTCCTTCATGCCCAAGCCAATCCACAACAACAGTCTCCTCCCCGAGTGCATGAAATTTGGCCTGAAGATATGAACCGATAAAACCGGCTCCACCTGTAATAACGATCATGTTAAGATTCCATAGAGAATATATGATAGTTAAATCAGATTATCACCTATTGTGTTATCTAATACTAGTATTCTATTTCTCACTCCTCGCTGATTTTTTTGGTGCGGTATGATACGCCTCATCGGGCGTGCCTCTACCCAGCGCGGTATGCGGACGCTGCCCGTTATAATGGCCGATCCACTTCGCAAGACCCGCACGGAGATCTAGGGTCTGTTAGACCTTGAATGACAGAACGGACTGCATAGCTGTTTATGATGAGCATGATGCAGTCCGCCTTTTCTGATGTCGCCTGGTCCGTCTGGGAGCCTTTGATCGAGGAAGTCCGTCCGAAGGGCAAGACCCCACCGAAAAACCTTCGACGGACGATCTCCGCGATTTTCTGGCGCCATCAGAACGGCGCGAAACGGGGCGCCCTTCCGGCTGAGTTTGGTCCCTGGTGGATTGCCGCACAACTGTTCATTCGATGGTCGAAACTCGGTGTGTGGCAGCGCCTCTTTGAAAAGGTAAGAGGCGCGGACCCGGCATTGGGCATGATCTTTCTCGATGGCACGACGATCCGTGCCCATCACAAGGCGGCCGGGGCCGCCAAAAAAGGGGATACGGTGAATGCTACAGAGATCGTGAGGCGCTTGGCCGCTCACGTGGAGGCTTTGGCACCAAGGTCTGCGTAGCTGCGGATGGACATGGCAAGGCACTGTCTTTCACGCTGTCGCCCGAACAGGCACACGAACTGCCATCCGCTTATGCCCTGCTCGACGATCTGCCGTCCCCACCGATCTATGTCGTCTGCGATCGTGGTTACGCCTCACACAAGTTCCGTGAGTATCTTTGGAACCGGGGATCTCGTCCTGTCATTCCGCCAAGGAAGAATGATCCAGAAGTCGCCTGTCCCAAATGGGCTTACAGACACCGGCATCTGGCCGAAAATCTCTGGGCAAGACTCAAGGAATGGCGGGCTGTCGCGACCCGATACGAGAAGACCGCCGCATCCTTCTTCTCCGTCATCCTCATCGCTGCTACAGCAGACTATATCAAGGCCTAACAGGCCCTAAGCTTCGAGCAGCGAATGAACAATTGTGCGGCAATCCACCAGGGACCAAACTCAGGCGGAAGGGCGTGCCATTTCGCGCCATTCTGATGGCGCCAGAAAATCGCGGAGATCGTCCGTCGAAGGTTTTTCGGTGGGGTCTTGCCCTTCGGACGGACTTCCTCGATCAAAGGCTCCCAGACGGACCAGGCGGCATCAGAAAAGACAGACTGCATCATGCTCATCATAAACAGCTATGCAGTCCGTTCTGTCATTCAAGGTCTAACAGACCCTAGACCTAGTCGAGCTATCAGTCTAGATTCCCCACACAATCTCAATTTTTGTTATCTAATATCATGGTGATGACATAATGGTTTTGCCATTTCCTTGCGTATCTGCCGAATCTCTCCATCAAGAAACGCCTTCTCATAAATTGCTTCTTCTTGGGCAATGTTCGGTTTGGCCACTTGGCGATAAGTTCCCAGATGGCTGGGAAGTCCATCACCATTTGATGGAAAATACTCCATCCTCGATGCTTCCAGAAATTGATTTCACTGCCTATGATGGAGCCATAGTTGCAATTACTTTACGACATATACTTAGTTTCTCCGGGGGCGAGACAAAATGGGCAAAACTAATCGGTCGCCCGGAGATGGATGAATATTTTTCTACATGTGCAGATTATATCAGAGATCAAATAAAAAACTATCAGAAAATTTCAGATAAAATACCCTGCTTTTTTTTGAGTTTTATTGAACCAAGACAGAATTACCTTGGTATCCTAGCAAAAAATTATACACTTGATAATCCGGTTTTCTTTATAAGAGAACTTAATCGCGTTTTAGAAGCCGCAATTTCGGAAATGCCGCAAGGATATTACATTGAAACCAATGAGGCACTTAATACGGTGGGACGCATTGCCACGCAAGATGACATACTCTTTCATATAGGGCACGCTTCATATATCTTTGATGATTTCATTGTCTATGAAGACGATGGAAAGCGTTTACAAATTTCAGCCCCACCTAGTGCCATGTACCCATATGTTGAGACAACAGCGATGGTACAAAGCATTATTGCAGATAGAATTGTAGATGCATTTGCTATTATTTCAAAAAAAGATACTATTAAGCTAATCATTATTGATCTTGATGATACATTGTGGCGTGGGGTTGCTGCTGATAGTAACAAACAACCATGGGAATATATAGAAGGTTGGCCGATGGGGCTAATCGAATCACTACTTATATTTAAAGCCCGTGGTGGATTGTTGGCGATCTGTAGCAAAAACAACGAACAAGAAACAAAGGAAAGATTTGAGAATATTATAGGCAGGGAATTAAATCTAAGCGACTTTGCGGCTGTTGCGATTAATTTTGATAGTAAGTCTAATAATATAACATCAATACTTAAATCCGTAAATGTTTTGCCTGAAAATACACTATTTATAGATGACAACCCCCGAGAAATTGAAGAGGTTCGACGCATCCTTCCTGCTATTCGAACCTTGTCGCGGCAACATTATGATTGGCGTCGAGTAATTTTAACATCTCCGGAAACCCAGGTTGATAAAATCTCGGCAGAATCCCGTACCCGCACACAGACTGTTCAAGCATCGATTGCTCGTCGCGAGGAACAAGCTTCTATGTCTCGGGAGGAATGGGTCCATTCATTAAATATACGACAGCGGCATATCATTATAAATTCGTCTACACACCCAAATTTTAATCGTGCCGTCGAGCTAATAAATAAGACAAACCAATTCAATACGACAGGAAAACGATGGAATACGAGTGAAATTAATAACTTATTTGAAAGTGGTGGGGTTATTATTTGTGCCTTTATGGTGGACCGACTTGTCGATAATGGATTGATCGGTTGCGTGTTAGTGAGTGGTGAAAATATATTACAGATAGTTCTTTCATGTCGAGTGTTTGGATTCGCTGTGGAAGTTGCGATGTTACGCATTGCCACGAAATATATTTTGCTTCAGCACAATGTCGTACGCGCTAATATTATTGATACCGGTAGAAACCACACCTGTCATTCTTATTTTGCACAATCAGGATTTAAAGACTGTGGTAATGGCTGGTTTGAGACAGTAGTTGCCCCTATTCATCCGGATTGGATTCAGAGCATTTTCTCTACATCAGGATCCGTGAAAGTTGAAAAATATTATATTCAATCTAAAAATATAGTTCTTGACTGTATTATTCACAATGCAAGCAATGATATTTGGGCATCAGACAGATATCCAATTAATATTTCCTATCATATACGTGATAGAAATAGTTCTGTTATACTGTGGGATGGAAACCGAGTCGGCGAAATTGAGATGTTACTACCCGATGAGTATAAAGAAGTTAAAATTTATATACCAAGAGAGGATTTAATTATACCGGACGGATGCCGGGTAGAAATTGATATGGTTCACGAACTTCGGAAGTGGTTTTCTGAAGATAATTTTGTTACGTCTAATCTTATAATTAAAGAGCTTATATGATTATTCTAAATAGTGAAAACTTTCTCAGTATCAAGTCTTATTAGGTCTTGAATACAGTTGCGTTTTATGATGAGCTCTGCCGCTATGGGTCACCAAGATTCAGGATTTCATGAATGGCGGGGCGTCAATTGAAGAGACGCTGGAACTGTGGGCGTCTGGGCTTCGGGTAGCCAAGGAGCGGATTATACCGCTGTATGCGCAGAAGCGTGTTGCGGCTTCTGCGCGTGCCTTTTTCGATGTCCTGATTGGCAATGAACCGCGCAAGACAGGATGAATGCGTGAGGAAGCAGCAGGAGATCGAGTTCCATGCCGGCAACAATCAGCTCTTGGTCGCGGGCTATGGGATGCCGATGCCCTTCGAGATGTCGTCAGGGACCATGTGATCGAGCATCTGGGCACTGAAGATAGCGTGCTGGTCATCGAGAAGACCGGTTTTCTGAAGAAAGGCTAGGCGTCCTGCGATGTGGGGCAACAGTATTATACGGGTGACCTTGCCCCCTGACATGCCCTCGATTTGGAGTAAGGTCTGTCCACTGGAGACAGACGATGCAGAAAGCATGTTTTAACAGGACCAGATCATCGGGATCCTGAAGGTGCATCAGGCGGGCGCCACGGCGGCCGATCTGTGCCGCAGGTACGGGGTCAGCGATGCGACCTTCTACACGTGGCGATCGAAATACGGCGGGATGGAAGTGCCGGCAGTGCGGCGGCTCAAGGCTCCTGAAGAAGAGAACGCGAAGCTGAAGGACCCGCTGGCAAAAAACTCGTGACGCCCGGTTTGCGGCGTGACACCGTGACCTGGGCGGTGACCGACGGGATTACTCGCAGCGGCGGGCCGGCCGCCTGATCGGCATGGACCCGGAGACGTGGCGCTATGCGTCATGCCGTCCGGATGATGCCGGGGCGTGCGGTTGGCTGCACGATCTTGCGGGCGAACGACGCCTGGCGCCTGCACATCCTCTGGAGCGCGAGGGAGTGACCATGAACCACAAGAAGCTGTTCCGGCTGTATCGCGAGGAAGGACTGTCGGTCCGCAAGCGTGGCGGCCGGAAAACGGGCAATGGGCACGCGCTCGCCAATGCTGCTGCCCGACGGCCCCAATCAGCGCTGGAGCCTGGATTTTGTCTCAGATGCCCTGAACAACGGATGGCGCTTCCGCGTGCTGGCAGGAGTGGACAACTACACGCGGGAGTGCCTGGCGTTGGTGGCGGATACGTCGTTGTCAGATGAACGGCTCGCCCGCGAGCCAGACCGGATCGAGGAACATCGCGGCTTTCCCATGATGATCGTCGGCGACGACGGCACCGGGATGGCCTCAAACGCGATCCTGTCCTGGCAGCAAAAACGGGGTCGGTGCTGTGGCACTGCATCGCACCGGGCAGGCCGCAGCAGAGCGGGTTCGTCGAGAGCTTCAACGGCTGGTTCCGGGGCGAATGCCTCAACGAGCATCTATTCCGCAACCTCGCCCACGCCCGCTCGGTCATCGAGACCTGGAGCGCTGATTACAATGCCGTCAGGCCCCACACCAGCCCCAACGGCATGACGCCAGAGGCTTTCGCACAACACGCCAATAAGACATACAACAACCCACAGACCCTAACTTAAAAATGAGGGCACGTTCGGAGTAGGGTCAGTCCCGCCACGGATTGCCGGTCCGGGCAATCCATGCGGCCTTTGGAACACATCCAAAGACTTCAAAAAAGCATAATTCCCAACAGGATCTGGTAGATCACCATTCGCAATTATAAATTGAACCTAATTTATTATGGATGAGATCTGTGTCCTCTATGCATAAAAACCCGCTATGCAACGTTGCATAGCGGGTGTCCCCTCCCGTCAGATGACAGAAGCGGCCTCATTCAGGTCTGGTTCCGGATAGCAAAATGTCAATAGTTTCCCGTGCAGCTTCAAGAGTATCTCGATCATTCTGTGACAGGATGATCGATCTATGCGGCATTTCACTACATTGCTGAGAAAACCGTTTAATTGCTTTAATGGAAGAAGCTAACTTTTTCTTCCATTCAGAAGGCACGGATCCCACGGCCCTGGGTGATGCCGGACCCGACTTGATTTTCCGGGTCTGATTTGCTGCGGAGACTGTGAGATCTCCTTCCATAGCCTGCTGCATAAGTAAATTTTGTTGACTGCTGTCCTCCTCCCTTACAATCGACACGAGGACATTCACAGGGATCCGTAACTCAGACGCCTTTTCCAAAAATTCATCAGGCAACTCGAGTATACGTAGGGATCTATTGATCCGCGGTTGGCTTAGCCCCAACTGCCTCGCCATTTCACTCTGTGACCAGTTGTTATGGTCCATAAGCTTCTTGAAGCCTCGAGCCTCATCTACTGCGGATAGATCTACTCTTAACAGGTTTTCGACCAGACTGGCGCTCTCATGGTCGCCGGTGTGCTCGATTGCAAGAAGCGCGGGCCATCCAAGCTGGACGGCAGCACGCCAGCGCCGTTCTCCCGCTACAATAATCCATTCACCATCTTTCCCCGGTTCCGGGCGCAGAAGAATGGGTTGCAGCTGTCCATGCAGCCTGAAGGAATCAGCCAGTTGGTCGAGTTCCTGTTGGTCAAATATCTTTCTTGGCTGAGATGGATCCGCTGAGACTTTATCCAGCGGAACCTCAAAAGTATGATTGAACCGGCTGGCGTTTAGAAAAGGTGTTTCAACCTTACTCATCAGACCGGCCTGCGCTGTAAGAAAGGGGGAAGCCCCGCGAGCCTTGAACCGCCGCGTCATGGAATTACTCCGATGCGATCGTCGTGGATAGAATATCAGATGCCTTGACCGGGACTGTCCCGTTCGCAATCGCCTCAGCAAGACGTATATACGGCTGTATGGCGGGATTACGCGGGGTTAGTTCGGCAGGTATCTTTGAAGCCCATGCAGCATTACTATAGGCCGTACTGCTGGGGACCGGCTCCAGAATTTCCGTGCGCCCCTTCAATACCTCAATAAGATGCGTAACGATGCCGATATCAACATATTGCGTCTGGGAGAACTGCGTAGGAATTACGCCACCTATTCGTAATCTGGGGTTGGAGCGGCGGTGAACTTTGGAAATGGTATCCAGAATCAGGTTTACACCCATTACATCATAGGGTTCTGTCCGGACGGGTATGTACACAGCATGGGCCGCCGTCAGGGCCATCCATGTGAGAAACCCCAGATGAGGCGGACTATCGATTATAATAAAATCATAGGCGGATCTTACCGAAGAAATAGCTTCTCTCAGCAAACCTTCCGTACCCGGCTCTCGGCGCACATCGACTTCGGCCAAATCTATATGGCTGGGAGCAAAGGCAAAGGGGATCTGTCGACCGGATGAGAGTTCGGTGCCCTTGGGCAGGATCACGTCAGCAAAGGGAACGTCCTTGAGAAGCGATGCATCCAGTGTACGGCCATTGCGATATATGGATACGATATCATTCCCTATAAGAGCCGAAGTCGCACTGGCCTGCGGATCCGCATCGATGAGAAGTACCCTGTAATTCAGTCTTGTCAGCGCAAATCCGATATTAAGGGCGCTGGTTGTCTTGCCGACGCCACCTTTCTGGTTTGCAAACGTTATGACTCTTGTGTCCTGAGGCTTGCGTTCCGCCAGCGCCTGAAGTTCGGTTGCGACATCCTGAGGTATGGCTTGTTTTCCGTTCTCCCATCGCGAAATCGTATGGCGATCATAATTGCGCTGAAGCCGTTCATTAAGGAGATCTTTTAACTGGGTTTGCGACAAACCAAGCTGAGTGCGAATGGATTTAAAGGCGAACATAAAGGGCCTCGCATGCCGTGAGAATGACCCGACTTCACACCATCAACACTCAACAGTCAACACTCAACACTCAACAGCCCGGATCAGGTTGGGAACACATCCAGAAATTTCGCGAACTGTGATATATCAACATTGACCCGAAGGTATGGTACTCTGTTCTTCCAACACCAATAATGATCTTATCGAGGAATATCTGCATGTGCGGGCACTATATTATATCAGAAAACCCGCGCGAAACGGGAGCACCGGAAGCTTTAACGAACTCTTATGGGATAAAAGCAGTTTTTGGGTTTTCTGGGGACTGGCCCTAGTTTATTGCAGCCTTGGAGATTTGTTACTAAAATACATATATTTTCTGCATCCTGGACAGCATTTTTGTATTAATAAGCGTAACAAAAATATGCAAAAGTCCAGAGAGGCAGGATTAAATCTTATATATATGAATTTCATTAGGGGTTATTACATGACAAATATCGCCTTTATTGGGACTGGATATGTCTCTGATTATTATATGAGGACACTAGAGAACTATCCAGACTTACATCTGGTTGGCGCGTGGGACCGGGACCAAAATAGACTGAAAGTTTTCTGCACTTTCTATAAAGTAAGATCTTGCAATAGTCTTCACGAAATCCTGAATGATAAAAGCATAGATATTGTTGTCAATTTAACAACGCCTGAGAGTCATTTTTTAATTAACAAGGCCGCTCTGGATGCGGATAAGCATGTTTATTGCGAGAAACCTCTGGCCTTATCCGTAGAAGATGCAAAAACATTGATTTCTCTGGCTAAAGAAAAAGGCCTGATAATTTGCGGGGCCCCTGCAAACGCGTTAAGTAATGCTTTCCATTTAACAAAACAACAGATCAAGAAAGGACAGATTGGACGTCCAACCCTGGTGTATGCGGAAATGGAGGATGGTCCTGTTTTTATGGCGAACTGGCAGAAATGGAGAAGTCGGTCAGGCGCACCTTGGCCAGGGGCCCATGAATTTGAAATCGGTTGCACATTGGAGCATGCAGGTTACGCATTGACCTGGTTGATTGGCCTGTTTGGTCCAGTGGCTCACATTTCAGCTTTTTCTGCTCTTACCTTTCCTGACAAAGGAAAAGAAACGCGCAATGTAAAACTTGCACCTGATTTTTCTGTCGGTTGTCTGGTATTTCGTAACGGAGTGGTAGCCCGCCTCACCTGTGGACTGGCGGCACCACGTGACCGTTCAATGACAATCTTGGGAGAAAAGGGGGCAATAGCCGTACGAGATTTATGGGATAATAGTTCCCCTATAAATCTTTCCAAACATTATAAGCCCTCCTTATGGCAAAGGATAGTGGACGGGATTGAAAGCCGAGCGGGTCGTCGACTTCCGTTTCGGTTGTACAAAGGAAAAAAACTATCCTATCCATCTCCCAGGGAGGTTCCCAAACTTCCTGCTTATCCCTCCCAGATTAATTTTATGGCGGGAGTGCAGGAGCAGGCCAAGGCAATACATTCTGGTCAGACACCGTTTTTTTCCGGACAGGTCCTGCTGCATTTGACTGAGGTATTATTGGCCCTACATGCTGGAAGGCACGACTATCTGGTTGAAACCAGTTTTGATTTTTCTTCATGAATATGGTATTTCATGTCTACAAATTACTTCTTCTCATAGGGCCTGTTAGACCTTGATGTAGTCTGCCGTAGTGGAGATGAGTTTGAAGTAAGATCTGTTCACTGGAGACAGACGCTAAAGGAACTGCTGGCAAAAAACTCGTGACGCCCGGTTTGCGGCGTGACGCCGTGACTCGCAGCGACGGTCTTGCCGCCTGATCGGCATGCACCCGAAGATGTGGCGCTATGCGTCATGCCGTCCGGATGATACCGAGGCGTGCGGTCGGCTGCGCGATCTTGCGGGCGAACGACGCCGGTTCGGCTTACCGGCGCCTGCACATCCTTCTGGAGCGCGAGGGAGTGACCATGAACCACAAGAAGCTGTTCCGGCTGTATTGCGGGGAAGGGTTGTCGGTCCGCAAGCGTCGCGACCGGAAACGGGCATGGGCACCCGCTCGCAAATGCGGCTGCCCGACAGCCCCAATTAGCGCTGGGGCCTGGCTTTTGTCTCGGACGCCCTGAAAACGGACGGCGCTTCCGCGTGCTGACAGGGGTGAACGGCTCGCCCGCGAGCCAGACCGGATCGGGCAACATCGCGGCTTTCCCATGATGATCGTCAGCAACAACGGCACCGGGCAGGGTCAGTGGTCCATTATGACCTGTCCTGACTGGACCCACTCTCTCCAGCATCCAGGAGGTGGCCTGCTCCTGAATGCTGCCTTTATCGCATACAGCGACCCGGATTTCATAAGACAAGTCCTGAGCCTATCGCCCGTTTTGGATCATATAAACGATCTCGTTCATAACCCGCCGATCATCCACGCGCGCAACCCCATAGCCAGAGGAGAACACCATCTGATCTTCTCTATCTGGCTCTCAGACAGAAAAAACACGTCACTCACAGCCTCACCTCCATTGGTAAGACTGTGAATCACAACAGCCCGCTCAGTTCAATAAATTAACAGGTCCTGAGATCAGCAATAGAATTCTGACGCTATTCTATATCATCAGTTCAGGTTGGTCGTCTGAAGCGAGGTGCCAGACGGTACAAGAGCGGCCAAAGTAACAGCCTGGGCCGCAGGATCATCGTGACGACAATAGGCGAGACCGCTCCAGCCAATATAGATACCCCTTCCATCATTGGCAGGAAACTTTCCACGAGCGAGAAACCGGATATGCAGGCTCCCATTTTCTCCTACCACACCAGTGAAGCGATAAAAGGTAGGATGTTCTGTGAGCGTGATTTTTTGTTTGCCCAATCCGGCATCGACAATCACGAATGGATCGAGATCCTGGGAAGGAGCGCGGCGAAGTTGGAAAAAAATATCTGCGGTTTCCCCTTCGGAAAAAGGCGAACGAAAAGAGATCTCACAGCGGCGATCCGAACTCCAAACCCCCCAATGCTCTGATGGATGCCAGTTATTAAAGCGCGCAGCACGGAAAGTAATAAGAGGCTTTTTTTCTAAAGCTCCAATGAGAATATCGTAGTCACCACCATTGATGAGCAGATTCGGAGGAAGTGGAACGAGCGAAGAAACCTCGTTATTATCCGTCTCTTCGGCACAATCCACGACGGCGTGAAAGAATTCCTCACAGAAATCCGCCCAACGTTTGGGTTTGAATTCCTGTTGAATACGTTCCGTCCACTGCTTAAGGTCAGCCCGGTCGAAAATAGGCTGGCGAATAGTCGGATACGCGGCTTTCCAGTCGAAAGGGTCGATATAGCGTACGAAATCACCGCCTACTTCAGGCATGGACGTTGTATTCGAAGCGATACAGGGCTTTCCGTAGACTAAGCTCTCACCAATCGGCAGCCCGAAGCCTTCCGCGAAACTTGGATAGACTGTGAATAAGCTATGCCTATACAGATATTCCATTTCGACATCTGAAATGCCGTTGAATATGAATAGCCAGTCTCCAACATAGCCTTTTTCCTCTATGTATTTTCGGAACTCATCGATCTGCCATCCCCATTTGCCGACCAGAACAAGATAAGGTGTCTTGTCGCCCAGTTCCTCG
Organism: Komagataeibacter sp. FNDCR2; assembly: GCF_021295395.1. NCBI lineage: Bacteria > Pseudomonadati > Pseudomonadota > Alphaproteobacteria > Acetobacterales > Acetobacteraceae > Komagataeibacter > Komagataeibacter sp. FNDCR2. The sequence continues at coordinate 1,943 of NZ_JAIWOU010000003.1, read as the reverse complement.
AAAAGTTTTTCCCACACAGATATTAATAGAGAATGGTTTTTCCGGACTTCTATAGTTGAAACACAAAGTACGTACTCTGTATTTCCAATAAATTTTATATTTTTATTCCGAGGTATATTCCTGCTTTGCGTCACCTTTAATTCAGTTGGCAGGACAACTGCCTTAACAGGTATGTGGCGCCCTTTTGCCTCCTGCAGGTATCTTTCCACGTCTCCCGCAACATATTGGGAGTTGGTCAACACGAAGTCGCAGACATCTATGGCATCTGAAAAATGTACCTGAAACCGGTCTTTTGCATCCGGCATAACGTAATCTTCGTCTCGGATTTGGATAAGATCGTGGATAAACAATCCAAATTTAATCCCATCCCGCCGGATATCCATTATCATATCGTAATTATCGAATATCCAGAAAGCGCCCGCAACCATGAATATATCACCCTTGGTCGGATAGACGAGCGTCCTACTATCAATTACCTTCTGTACATCCTTGATAATTCGTTCATGATTAACAACTTCTTCATCGAAGGCATTGACCAGCTTTAGGAAACTACCCATCGTTACGGAAAGAACTTCTTTCCGACCATAATCAGGCAATACCGGAATGACCCGAAACCCACTAAGCTTCAGTTTCTCCACATAAAGGACAAGGTTTGCGCAAACGCGCTGGATGCCGCTCAGGCTGACATTGTGGCGTGCATATTCAATGAAATCAGTAACGTCGAACCAAATGGTACGCAGGTTCTGATCGCCTACCGGCAAGTCAAGACCGGAGATAGCCAAGGCACCGCCGGCCTCAATCTCGTGTTTGGCATACTCATTGCCTGGATCAAGATTATAGGCTTTCTGATAGGCATAAGCAGCAGCCGGATAATTCTGCATCAGCTTGAAAAGATGGCCACGCTGAAGATAGAGATCAGCATTACGTCCATCAATGCATTCGGCGTCATTGTAAGCAACAAGCGCTTCTTCGTATCGTCCGGCTTCCTTGAGGCAATTTCCAAGTTGAACTATATATGCGAAAGTTTGTGCGTTTTTTCCTTCTCTGCCAAGATACTCCCGATAAAGTTCAGCTGCTGCATCCCAATTATTCTTGTCTCTTTGAGCATTCGCAGCCCGAGCAAGGGAGCGGTTTTTGTTGCCGAAGGAAAACGCCACGTATTTAACCTCACCGTTTTTTCAACCATCACATCGAGACGCAAGCCTAACTCCGCATTTGGTCTCCGTCTCAGAGGTAGATGCTGCTTTGGTATCTTTTGAGCATATCTTGGCTGCGATGTCTATCGATAGGGAAACGCAAAAAGTCACTCCAATATGATGGAACGATGTCAAGCCTTCTGCCTGTAATGAGACCTGTGGCTATCGGCCTGTTAGATGAAATAACGGCAGAAAGTGGGCACATCATTGTGCCTTCGTCCGCGGTGTTGCAAAGGACGTCTTAATGACTGTTGCACTCTGTTTAAGCCTCGAGGCAATTCGGAACCGAAGCATTGCCCTTCCCGACTTGGGAATCGTCTCAGATCAGGCCCCATTAATTTATTAAATTGAATGATGATTGGTAATTAGAAGTCGCCCCGTTTGTTCGGAGAGTTTTGGGGGTTGAATAAGCTATACCCGATTAATGTCATACCGCCATGCTGACGGCATTGCTGCTGGCCATCTGGTCCGGGGTTAATCCCGGACCAGATGGCGTTGGTGCGGTATGATACGCCTCATCGGGCGTGCGTCCACCCAGTGCGATATGCGGACGCTGCCCGTTATAATGGGCGATCCACTTCGCAAGACCCGCACGGAGATCTAAGCCGGTCTCAAAAGCATGCAGGTAGACGCATTCGTATTTCAGTGACCGCCACAGACGCTCGATGAAGACATTGTCCAGCCACCGGCCACGGCCGTCCATGCTGATATGCATCTGGCGTTCCTCCAATACTTTGGTGAAGCGGG
>NZ_JAIWOU010000002.1 GCF_021295395.1 Komagataeibacter sp. FNDCR2 | reverse complement strand
CAAGAGCTTTGGACTTAGGCGAGAATGTCCCCGCATAAAATAATTCCCTGGGCAAACCCTGCAGGGCATCTCCCCGCCTTGTTCTTCGGGCCCTACATTGTCTTGCTATGACGCTGGGTGCCATTGAGCGTATCTTTACCGGGTGTGGAAGTTGGTATCTCTGGTGTCGGATCGGCCAAGGTTACGGGCATGCGGCCAGGTGCCACGTGGCGGAACCAGGCTATAACTGGACCGAGGCAGATGCTGAACATGATCAGGGCTGCCACCAAACCAGCTACTGCAGCCCCTTCAAGGTGCCATAGCCGGGTCATGCCGTAGAGCAACGGCAGGTAAATCAGAATGACGATAATGCGCGCCCTGAGTACACGCGAGACCTGCCCGATAACCGTAAGCAGCGGCTCGAGCGGCACGATGCCAAGTCCGATCACGGCGCTGCCCAACATGAGCATGATCAAATGTCGGCCACCTTCCCAGTGCACGTGCAGCATCCATGTCAGCAGGATGTTGCCTACTGCCATCGTTGCTCCCATTAGTATGACCGAGAAGCCGCAGATGATCAGGAACAGGTGAACGATCACGCGCTTGATGCCATACCAGTCCTGCTTTTCGCGCAGACGGATGAACTCGGGGTAAAGGGTAGGCACCATCAGTTGCACGGGCGTGGCAATCCCCTCTCCGATCTGACGCGAGACGCGATAGATAGCCGCATCCGCCGGGCCAAGCAGGCCACCCACCAGCAACGTGCCGAACTGGTTAAAGACCGAACTCAGCACATGATTACCGCTGGTGGTAAGCGTCAGGCGCCACACACCCGGCGCATCACTGGGCTGAAGACGCGCAAACAGATTAAGGCTTACTCCCCCCACTCGCCGCAACTGAAGAAAGGCAAGGATGGTACTACTTGTGAACTTGATGAACTGCGTCATGCTCCACACCAGCAGGTAGTAATCCAGTCCCATATGGAACATGAAACCCACCCCTGACCCCACGGTGCGCACCAGTGTGCCTGAAAGCTCGACCAGCATGGTCAGCCAGAAGGAATTGCACAGCCGGAATACACCGGCCGACCAACAGGTGTTCATGAATGGGATGGTCAACATATAGGCCGTCGCCGCCCACTGATCCGTAGGGGGCCATCCCATATAAGTACCAAACAGCACGACCCCCACTGTGCCGACCAGCCAGCCCACGCTGCCGCTCAGGTAATCGGCCCGAATACAGAATGCCAGCACGCGCGAGAACTGCGCACGTCTGCCATTAGTAAAGGGATCCGTGCCAAAATGTAGTAGGGGCTGCCAGGACTGCAGATGTGTTGCTATAGAGATCGCGGCCCCAAATGTGGTGATGAGCATCAACTCGCCGAACTGCTTCAGTCCTAGTGCGCGTACCGCCCATGCGATGTAGACAAAGCTACAAATCGCGTTGGTGGCACGTCCTGTGATCAGGAAGCCAGTATTGCTGAAAATCCGCTTAAGCGCGCCGCCTGATTCAGTAGCCATCAATGTTCACACGTACCGCACGGTATGGCGCTGGATACGTTCCCTTAAAGCAACAGACAAAAACAATGGGGCAAACTCCTCTTGGCTCGGAAATGGATATAGACCGTGGTGGGCAGGTGACCGCCCGCAAGGGCTACCATGACGTATCTGTCCCATAATTCTTCCTTCCACTCACGTGAAAATATCACACCATCAAACCCCGGGACTAAACACCTAGGACGCGACAGCAGCGCATGGCGGCAGATCGGTCACTGAGCGTCTTGCAGGTCGAGATGATACTGATAGATCAAGCGTAAGATCATGAGTTCATCGATTACGTCTGGAAAATACCCCAACGCGCTTTCGTCCGAGGCAGGACGAAAATCATACAGGCGCGATTGTTCCCGGCGCTGTACCAGCTCCATGCCGACGCTTTCGCCCCCTCGGCGGGGTGGCAGCAATTGAATCGCTAGGAGTTCGGCGTTTGGAGACTGTGCCATGAGGAGGTCCACCAATGGTCCAAAATGCCATCCGATCGGGATAGATGCGCGCGAAACCATCACGAACAGCGTTGCGTCGCGGCTGGCGAGTATCCTCCGGAAACGCGCAATCCGCCGATTAAAGGTAGTCCGGGTTTCGTTCGACGTGAGATCGACATGAGGAAACACGTCGTTCAGTCCGAAGCGGTCTCGATAGACAACAGCATGCTCCTGTCCGGCCGGAGGGATGAAATCGGCGAAGTCGCTCTCAAGGACATGCTGGATCATTCCCGGTGTTGAGAAGGCCTAGTCAAATGGTAAGGCGCAGCGACGTAGTTGCGCGTCTCGCAGGATGCCGGCAGCCAGACAGTGAGTTCCAAGCGGGACAATATGCCGCACTTTCTTCCCGTTGACGGTGCGCGTGCCGTAATCGGGCATCTTGCCCAAACGCCGGTGCTGATACCTCGTAAGGGAGGTTCGCATGGAAAGCAGCCATGCTGGGGTTAAGCGGTACGTCCCGCGCTTCACACGGGTTTCCGCCTTATCGTCGCTGCTGAGCCAACTCATTGGGCACTGTACAGATGGAGTGTGCTGAAACCGTAATCGCCGTACCACATTTGCTCAATATTCATGTCTGTCGTGCCCACGGGGCAACTGTATCCGCCAGTAATGGCATTCGGGCGATCGTATAGAGTCCATTCCCAGCGCGCAAGGACGCCAGAAAGCAGTGAATTGCCCTGGGTTTTGTGGAGACAGAAAGACCCGTGAGGTAAGAAGAATTTATGAGCAACAAATCGAAGCTTTTTCCGCCTGAATTTCATGAACGTGCAGCCCGGATGGTTCTGGAGGAAGAGGAGAACCATCCTTCGCGGTGGTCTGCAGTGATTCAGCCTTGCGGGTAGCATCAGGTGTATCGAGAATGGAAGCGATAAGCCGAAGCGAACGTTCGAAGGTCGCTGTTGTGGTATAGCCGACATCGACCGTCTCGATCCCAACGTGACTCAAGGGTGTTACTGCTGGAGAAGGTCTTGTAACCAGAGCCAGATTGACTCCCCCTTGAAGCAAGGCTTTGCCATTTGGGACAGGATCGTCAATCTCCTTGGCCAGTCGAAGATCCGGTACCATACGGAACAGCCAGGGAAACGTCTTTGGGCGGGCGACGGTGACGGCGCTCTGTCGCGCTCCGCCCAGCATGGCGACGAATTCGTCGATCGGAAATCAGAGGTCAGCCAGTTTCCGGGGAGCATCCGGCAGGATGACATTCTGGCCATGCATGTCTGTGACACTTGTGACCAAAGCGGGCGCTTGTTCCGCCATGAGATATCCCAGCCCTATCAGGCTTAATATCGGTAACCGAAATATAGTGCGTCTCACGAGACATCTCCTTCCCCGATCTATATATAGATAGATATCGATCCCCGAAAGAAACAGTCAGGTCTGATATTGGGCACCGCATTGTCTGAAATGAGAAAGAAAGTCATAACTGAGGAGTAAGTCATCGTGAAAGCAAGAAACAGACAGGTAGGATTCCTTGAGATTGCGAATGTTTTTACACGATATGCTAATTTTACATGGGGAGGCGGAACAGCCACTGTTTCTGTATTGCATAAGGAAATTATCGAACGGCGCGGATGGCTGAATGATGGAGAATTTTCACTATGTTTTGCCTTGGCACGCCTTATTCCGGGGACAAATCTTCTGGCATTCTGTGTTGGCATCGGATGGATGGTACGCCGTGGTTTCGGCGCTCTTTGCGCGCTGCTCGCGGCCTCGGTGCCATCCGCCCTTTTTGTCCTGCTTTGCACCATGCTGTTCAGCTTCTGGGAGCATGATCCGATTGTTCAGGCCGCGATTCAGGGTGCGGTGGCCTGTGCCGTCGCGGTGACAGTCCGAACGGCCTGGGTAGTGGCACGTCCCTATGTCCTCAAGGAGTCCAGATGGATTTCAGCCCTGATCGTGGGAAGTTCCCTCGTTCTCTATTGGGGTTTCCAGCTTCCCGCGATTGATATCCTGCTCTTGTGCGCTGTCGTCGGGATCGTTGTGCCGGGAAAACGGGCATGAGTTTTCTTGAGTTGTATGCCATTCTTCTCAAGGCGACGATTACCACCTTTGCGGGGCTTGCATCCCTTCCAGCAATTCAGGATGCCCTTGTCCTTCATCACCATGTCCTGACCGAATCCCAATTGAACGAGGCTGTGGTCATTACACGAAGCACACCGGGTGCGGTGGGCCTATATGTTGTCAGCGTGGGCTATTTCGTTTCCGGTTTTTGGGGAGCAGTGGCGGGTTGGCTGGCAATGATTACGCCCGCCGTGCTGATCCTGCCCTTGCTTCATTATGCAGGGAGGCACCTTGAACATCCGAGACTTCGGAGCCTCATTCGCATGGTCGTTATAAGCAGTGCTGCCCTGTTGTTCGCCGCAGCGTTTCCGCTGGCAAAAGAAGCTCTGACCGGGTGGTTCACCTATGGCATCGCCGCCGTTAGTCTGTTGCTGATGTTTGTGACAAAAGTGGATATTTTCTGGATTATACTTGGCTCGGCCTGTTTATCTATTGGAATGCATGTTTTTGTATAAAAGTCCTATCACCGTAGGCTCTTTCCTGATCCAGTTATCAAAACCGAAAGGACAGCTTCCCCCGGCCGCCGAGAGCACACGCTGGCCGGCAACGGTTTCCGCGTTGCGGTAATGGGAGGAGTGGATTTGCGTTCTGACAAACAATTCGCGGCCCGGATAATCGGGGATGAAGGGCGCAGACCATGTGCCGGTTGCGCCGATGACCGCGTGGCTGAGGAAATCACCCACGCTGGTTCGGACATTCAGGAATTTCTGGTCAGTGCGTTCCACACGTCCGACCGTTACGGGGCGGTGGATCGGCGGCGCATAGCGCGCCTCGTAGCGGTGCAGATAGTCCAGCACCTCGTCGCGGGTGGGGTAGCTGCCATCCGACGTGTCGGGCATCGGCCAGCCGGGCAGCGAACTGTAGGACGCGGGCGAGAACAGATGCAGGGAGTCCCAGCCATGCACCCATGCACCGCCTGCCTGGGTCCCGTTATCGAGAATGACGTAACGCAGCCCGGTCCGTCGTAGAAAATACGACGCGGCGAGTGCCGCCTGACCACCGTCCACGATCACAACATCGAACTGTTCCGCCATTGCCCGGCTCACAGGCTTTCCGGGAGACGGAATTCCGTCTTCCGTTCGCTATAGCGGTCCACGAGGTAGTAGGCCCGGTCGCGCAGCAGCCATGTGAACTTCATCAGTTCCTCCATGACATCCGCCATCCGGTCATAGAGGGGGGACGGCTTCATGCGGTCATCGTCACCGAACTGCGTATAGGCCATTGGCACGCTGGACTGGTTGGGGATGGTGAACATCCGCATCCACCGGCCCAGAACCCGCAGCGCATTGACGGAATTGAAGCTCTGCGATCCGCCTGAGACCTGCATGACCGCCAGCGTGCGGCCCTGCGTCGGACGGATCGAGCCTTCGGACAATGGCAACCAGTCGATCTGGTTCTTGAACACGGCGGTAATGTTGCCGTGCCGTTCGGGGCTGCACCAGACCTGGCCTTCCGACCAGATCGACAGTTCCCGCAGATCCTGCACTTTCGGATGGGTTGCGGGTACGGAATCCGCTATCGGCAAGCCGGTCGGATCGAACACCCTTGTCTCGGCCCCCAGCACCTTCAGGATGCGTTCCGCCTCAAGCACCAGCAACCGGCTGAAAGATCGGGGGCGTAAAGAGCCATAGAGCAGCAGGATACGCGGCGGATGGTCCACATGCGGTTGCGGTTCGAGCCGCGCGAGATCGACCCGTTCAAGATATTCGGGGTGGAGGGCCGGCAAGTCAGGTTCGGTCATTGTGATAGTGGTCCATTCGTGCATTACGGGTGGCTGATCCAGGGCAGCCACAGGGACAGCGCCGCGAGTGTTGCCAGCAGGACGGGCGGGGTGATCGCCAGTCCAACTTTCATATACTGCCCCCATGTGACCCGATGGTTCTTGGATGCCAGCACATGCAGCCACAGCAGTGTTGCGAGACTACCAATCGGCGTGAATTTTGGCCCGAGGTCGCAACCGATGACGTTGGCATAGATCATCAGGTCGCGTGTCAGCGGCGTGATGTCGTGAGCCTGCTGGATCGCCAGCGCCCCGACCAGCACACTCGGCATATTGTTCATGATGGACGACAGAACCGCCGCCAGAAAGCCGGTGCCGATGGTGGCCGTGAACGTCCCTTGATGACCGAGCCAGACCTGTGCGGTCGCAAGATAGTCAGTCAGCCCGGCATTGCGCAGCCCATAGACCACCAGATACATGCACAGGGAGAAGATCACGATCTGCCACGGGGCGCCCCGCAGCACCTTGCGAACAGGGATCTCCCGGCCATACCCGGCGACGAGCAACAGGGTTCCGGCGGCCAGGCAAGCTACGACACAGACCGGGATATGAAACGGCGCTGTCAGGAAATAGGCCGCCAGAACGAGGGCCAGTAGCGGAAATGCCGCCCGGAATACATGATGGTCACGAATGGCCGTGGCAGGTGCGGGCAGTTCGGCGACGGGATAGGTCGCAGGCACCTGCCGCCGGTACCACAGCCACAAGACGGCCAGCGTTGCACCAAGTGCTACCAGATCGACAGGGACCATGACCGCAGCATAGCGATCGAACGCAATGCCAAAGAAATTGGCGCTGACGATGTTCACCAGGTTGGAGATGACGAGCGGCAGGCTGGTGGTATCCGCGACGAAGCCAGTGGCGATAATAAAGGCCAGCGCCGCAGCAGGACTGAGGCGAAGCTGCGTGAGGATGGCGATGACGATGGGCGTCAGCAGCAGGGCCGCGCCGTCATTGGCGAACACAGCCGCAATGGCCGCTCCCAAGACCACGATCAGCGGGAAGAGCGTCCGGCCTCGCCCTTTGCCCCAGCGCACCACGTGCAGGGCGGCCCAATGGAAGAACCCGGCCTCGTCCAGCAACAGCGAGATGACGATCAGCGCGATAAAGGTGAAGGTCGCGTCCCAGACGATGTGCCAGACGACAGGAATGTCGTGCCAGTGGATCACACCTGCCGCCAGAGCCACGGCGGCACCTGCCATTGCGCTCCAACCGATACCCAGCCCCCGAGGCTGCCAGATGACAAAAACGAGCGTGACAACGAAAATCAGAAGCGCCAGCATCAGGAGATCCGCTTGCCGGATTCATCGACGATCTTCTCGCCGTCCTCTTTGACGAAAGCGCCTCTCTGCGGGTTGGGCAGGATGTCCAGAACCGCCTCGGACGGACGGCAGAGCGCAACACCCAGCGGGGTGACGACGATCGGCCGGTTGATCAGGATCGGGTGTGCGATCATGGCGTCGATCAGCGCATCATCGCTCAGGGCCGGATTATCGAGGCCGAGTTCGTGAAAGGGCGTACCCTTTTCCCGCAGGACCGAGCGCACCGGAACACCCATACGGGCGATCAGATCGACCAGTCCCGCACGGCTGGGAGGCGTTTTCAGATACTCGATAATGCGAGGCTCCTCGCCGCTGTTGCGAATCAGCGCCAGCACATTGCGCGACGTACCGCAGGCCGGGTTGTGGTAGATCGTGATGGTCATGAGTAGGCTTGCGGGGACGGGCAGCACGAGGACAGGGTTGCGATCAGGGGTGCACAGAGTTCGGGACTGCCCGCGCAGCAATCCTTGACGAGGAAAAGCATCAACTCACGCAGGCGAGAAAGACTGGCGCGATAGACGATCAGCCGACTATGGCGTTGCGAGGTCAGCAGGCCGGCACGGGCCAGGGTGGCGAGGTGGGCCGAGATCGTGTTCTGCGGCATAGCGAGATGGCGTGCGACGTCCCCGGCGGGCAGCCCGTCCGGTTCATGGCGCACCAGCAGGCGAAAGATCTCCAGCCGCGTGGACTGCGACAGGGCGCTAAGCGCGGCAAGGGTAGATTCTATATCCATATATCCTTGTTTATGGATATATTGTCGTAAGTCAAGCTATGCTATCTGAGTAAACGGAGATCACGACCGTCGGCTTCCTCAATTTTTCTGCTCAGACCAGACATTCAGTTTCCCGCACAAGGCAGTCATTTTATCCATCCTTGCAATCCAGCCCACGCCTCGCTCAGGATCGCGCCCGTAACGGCACGATCCGAGACCGTCGCGCCCAGATCAGGGTAATCCAGAAGAACACGATAGAGTTCCCGCATGTCGTCCAGACCAGCGCCCGGGGTCTGCTCGACCATCATGCGGGCCTCGCCCAGAACCCAGTCATTCAGGGCTTTCTGGCACTCCCTGAACTGAAGGTAGGCCTCATGGGTTTCTATGGTCTCGGCCTGACGTTCCGCCAGCACCAGAGGTTTTAATACCGCAACAAACCCGGCTATGGCTTCCTGTCCAAAGATCATTTCAACTCCTCGGTGGGTGACGGCCGGAACGGCCCGCATTCTACCGCGACATGCACGATATCATAAACTCAGGGATTACATGCCACGGCTGGCCGCCTGCGTGGGGCGCCGATCGCGCTCACGCACCTGTTCTTCCCTACGCCGTTTTTCCGCCTGGTCCTCCTGGCGGCGCCTTTCCTTGACCACGCGTTCCAGCTTCTCGGCCATATCCTGCGTCTGGTAGGCCATACGCCTCAGCCTTCGGTCGATATCATCCCATTTCTGCTGCGGCACCGATGCGACTTCCTTCGCCGCCATACGGTTTCTGAACCCGGCTCCCGGCGTCTTCCCCTGCTGCCTGGCCGCCTCGTTCTCATGGTTCTGGCGTACCCACCGTGTCGTGTTCTTCTCGTAGCGAAGACGTACCCGCTCAAGGTCGATGCCAAGGGCCTTGTAATCATGTCGCCCCATATCACTGGCAATCCGGTTAAGCAGATCCTCCCGCGTTACCGGTGCCGTATCCCCCAGCGGCCGGGAAAATACTTCCGCTTCCCGTACCGGCGCTTCGGCTACCCGTGTCCAGCAGGTATGGACATGGCGGCTCTCCGCCACGTAGGCGGTAAATCCGGTGACAGATGAACTGCCACGCGGCATGGCATTGATGTGCTCGTCCGACGTGATGCCCTGCGCGGAGTCAATTGTCATCGCATAGCCGGGACCCAGCCTGATCCGGCCGGTGGACCGGTCAGCCAGACGCTCCCACGGCACCATCCCGGTCACACCCCGACTGTTCCTGAGGACAAGACCCTTTTCATCCCAACCCTGTACATCCACAAAATCGCCATTCGACCCGAAGTCCCGCCAGCGCCATCCCCTGCCGTCCGCCCGTGTCACCTGGCACTGTACCCGGGAGAAAAGCCGCAGACGGTCACCCTTCGAGATGGGGAGATCATAGGTCTCTCCACGTTGGTCGACGGCCGCGCGTATGATCTCTTCCATCCCGATTTCGTTGCGGGCACGCAGCCTCTCACGAACGGCCAGGCTTAACGCCATGACATCCTCGTTGGTCGGGGCGGACATGGTTATGCCACGCTTCGATCCACTCGCACGCAGCATGTCACGCCGCCTGAGATAGAAATCAGCCAGCTCGGCCACCACCTGGGCATGGTCGCCACCCACCAGGCTGAAGGTTCCGTCTGAACGCTTCATGTCGATCGCCTCACGCGCGCGTGCCGCATCTTTCTCCTTCTGCTCCGCCTCGCTCAGGTCAAGCTTTCTCCCTGGACTACGGAACAGGCCTGCAATCTCACGAGCGCGGGCCGATTTCTGACGGACGGTACTGAGGAGTTCCGGTCTCGCCTCCGGCGGCAGCACACGTTCAAGGATTGCCAGACTGTCACCCGCCTCGATCGCCTGCGCCTGCTGGCGATCCCCCAGAACACGGATGGAAAAGCCGACCTCCTTTTGCAGACGCAGGATTTCAAGGATCTGCCGGGGCGCAATCTGACTGGCTTCGTCAAGCACCAGAACAGTATTTCGATCAACGTCCAGATTACCCTTCGCAATCCGGTCGAGCAACGGGGTCAGGGCAAGGGTCCGGGTAATGCCGGCATCCTTGAGCGCATCCGCCTGCCGCCATGCCATGGCTGCGCCGATCAGGTTCCGACCATCCTCTTTCCATGCGGAAACCAGCGGCCTGAGCAACGTGGTCTTACCGGAGCCCGCGACCCCTGTCAGAAAACCAAGGCCTCCAGCCTGCCCGAATGCATGAATTGCCGCAATCTGGGCGCGCCCGTGATCAGGTTCGCTCTCAAAATCAAGGCCTGAGCCGGCGATTGCGCGGGAAATGGCGTCGTCAGACAGCGCACCCTCGCGTGTCCGGGCGGCAAGCCCCGCCAGATCGCCCATTTCCGTCTCGATCGCAATCTGTCTGCTGGTCGTGATCCGCACCTTTCGATCCTGCTCACGGACCACAAATCCGACCCGCTCGCCATCAATTTCGATGCCCCGTGCCTCAATCATGTCGGCCACGTGATTGATATCACGCCGACCGTTTATACCGGTCGCAATCAGTGCATGTGCCGCATGCATGCGAAAGACGTCCCGATCCAGAACGGCCGCTGTCCTGAACTCGTCGGCGATCAGCCGGGCAGCGATTTCATACGCCTTCTCGTACCGCTCGGAATCAGGCAGTTCCTGACTGACGTCGCCAGTCAGAACGGTGCTGTGCTTCCATCCCAGTTCCGCCGCCTCTTCACGCCAGATTTCCCGGTCGTTGGTGCCGGTATATTTCTTCGACCGATACGCCAGATTCGCCTGGTGCAGCACCTTGAACTTCTGTTCGGCTGACATGGTGTTCCAGTCGCCACCCTGCCGCTTCACAAATGCCTTGGCCTGTGTTTCGGCCTGACGGCTGCGCTTTGAGAACGCATCACACACGGATCTGGGGATGTTCTCAATGATGATGGCCTTTCCCCGTTCGTCAGGGCGGACCCTGACGCCAAGCCCGCGGAGCTGCTGCGCCAGTTCGGCCTGGAAATAGGCACCAAACAGGTGAGAAGTCGTCTTTGTAATCCGGGCGCTGTCGAGGGAGCCGAGATGCCCGCTTTCCGTCGCCACCGCATTGAACATCATGTTATGGATATGGGCCTGCGGATCGCCGGGCACCGGGAGTTCAACCGATCCCGTCGGTCCATCCGGTCCGTCCTGGATGACCATGGCCGGGCGCGCGGTGTAATGCCGGATCGAAACCCGAGCCACCTCTCCCGGCTCCATGTAGGCCTCGTCGCCAGATCCACGCCGCGCGACACCAACTTCCTCGGCAATCAGTGCCATCGCCCGGTCATTGGCGATATGGATCGCCTGCCATATCAGGGCCTGCTCGGCCTGCGTGGCGGCGAACTCGGCCGCAAGCGTCACGGATTTGTCGGGGGATGCGGTAAAATCGAAACTCGAGATTTCACGCTTGCGGCCGGTATTGGCCCATTCCTCACCGGTGTCCGCACGTTTTGCCTCGAACAGGCGTTCGAGACCCTTGTTTTCCGGTGGCCGGGACAGGTCAATTCCCAGGGCGTCGGCAATCCTTCCGCCCATATCAGTCGCCCATTCCCCTTGACCGTCGCGCCCGATGTAATAGCTGTTCAGGCGCGCCCCGCTCTCCACATCACGGGACCGGTCGCGATCCGAGCGGACATCCGTCTCCGGGTCGAGCTTATGCTCCCGGAGATAGGCGACAATGAGCTTGCCCGCCCCGTTCGCGCTCACCTTCCGATAGGTAATCATCACCCGGCCGTCCGCTCGGCCCCGACCGGGGCCAGAAGCCGCACGCTCTCGGTAAGCTGGTTCAGCGTATCGGTCTGTTCGCTAACGGCCGCGGACAGGCGGTCCAGTGCGTCCGCGACACGATTGCCATCTTCATCTTCGCTGGGGCTGACACACCGCAGGATGTCCTCGATCCCCTGAAGGGCCAGGCCCATCTGCGCGGTCAACTGCAGCAGGGACGCTGCGACACCGGTTCCCTCGCTGTTTGTGCTGTCGGACATATCCTGTTCTCCTGAACTGTCAGGAGGTCAGGATACGTCCGCCTTTTGTGGGTGCCGCCGCATGCGCGGTCGGATCGTTAGCCCGGCAGAATCTGGCGTATGCTATTGCCCAACGGATAGAGAACGCCGTTCATCACCCAGACGGGGCGACTGATCGACGCCAGAACGCCTTCCAGCCCGTCCACCTTCGGCGCTTCGTGGACATAGGCCGCAGCCAGCCCTGCAAAGACCATGAGTCCGATCAGGCTCCGACGGAATGGAACCGCCCGCATGCAGCACAATGACCCATAGTACAGGACCTTCCATGAATGGACGATCATGCCGAGGGTTGAAAACGCCAGCGCAAAGGCGACGGCGATCAGCAGTTCCGTCGCGGGCCGGGCATCATGCTGGAACGCCGTGTTGCCACTGCGCAGGGCCGGTTCATGAAACAGCGAGGAATATGCCTCTACCCGGGCGTCCAGCAGCGGACGCCAGACCCGATCCTCGAACTGGGCGGGTGGCATGTCAGCGGAAAGGACAAGATGTGCCGGGGCTTCAAGGGACTGGCGCCAGAGATCCTGCACCGCTGCCGTGGCGACAAAGGCTGCTTCATCCAGGTCGGGAGAGAGAGCTTCCCCAAAACCGTCTCGCGTGGCCGTCCGGAAATCCTTCAGCGCCAGCTCACGCACATGGGTCGCCACCGCGGCATCAAATGCCTGCCGGTCATCAGGGCGCCAGTTTGGGGCAACCGGAATATCGCGCTGCCGCACACGCCTTGCGACGACCGGCCAGAAAAACCGTGGAACGGATCCGGGCGTATAATGCCTGATCTGCAACTCGACGACATACTCGGACCACGCCTGGTCCTGCTGCGCGGGGATTGTGCGTAGTCCGTCCTGATAACGTGCGACCATCTGCCGGTAGCGATCATAAGCGGATATGACCCGCTCCCGGCTTTGCCAGTAGCCCCCATGATAGAACTGCTCGGGCGAGCCCATCCCACGCGCTAGCGCATTCCGGATGACGCCCCGATCGGGCATGTCCGGGCTGGCGTGGGGAAACCCACCCATCCATGCCACGACCGGGTAGGCGGCAAGCAGTCCGCGTTCAGCGTCCTGACTCCGCCCGGCGCCGAAACGGGCCATGTCATCAGGCAGCGGCGCACCGGCAGGCAGACCATGTGACAGGGTCTCGTATGCAAGGGCGGAGATGCGTTGCGCAGGGGCCGTCGCATCCACACATTTCCGGAACAGGAACGCCTCACCCATGTACACGTTCGCCACCGTCAATACACCGCTCATGGCCAGGATGATGACGGCTTCCCCGATAGAAACCCTCAGATACCGTCCGCAAATATAGAGCCGTGGCAAAAGCACGCTGCCCCACAGCCACAATGCCGCCGCCACTCCCGAGAGGTAGCGTCCCATCCGTTCTACGGAGTGAACCTCGTCAGGAGAAGGCGAGCCCAGCGCGAAGTCAAGCAACCGGGCATTGAACGCGATTTCCACAACCAGATAGATGACCGTCATGGCCAGCATGGCGGGCGCGTATATGACACGCCAGCTTCCGCACTCGTATTTCCGCCGGTTTGCCTCGTCGGAATCACTGAACCAGAGCTGTTTCAGGGCGCCGCGCCACCGCCAGAACATGACTCTCATGGATTAAAATCTCCCATCACGGAACAGAGTATCCGCGCACCTGTTGTGGGCGCGGATATCCCATCCGGAAATCAACCCGCCCCTACCACCAGCGCGATCTGGCGGCGGACCAGGGCAAGCTGTTCAGGGCGGATGCCGCGATCGGTGCGCGTCAGGTGCCGCTTCGGCGTCGTGGCCACCATCGCACTGGCTGCCCAGCAGACCGACGCAAGACCGTTCATGGCGGTCGGTTCGATACGGACCGAGAGGTCCGGCACAACCAGATTTTCGTTATCGGTCAGCGGCACCAGGATCACGTTGGGCCATTCGGGCGGGAACAGGTCATCCTCCACCACGACCGCCGGTTTATCCCCGCCCCGCCCCGCCAGCACGATTTCCCCGGCCCGATAGGGCGCGGAAGCCGATCCCTTACTCCCCATGGCCCTGTCCGCCACTGGCCCCATCGAACAGGGCGCGTGCCTCGGGAGCCGCAGCGGCATAGGCGGCGACACGGGCGCCGTCCGCACGGATACGCTCCCGCCGGGCGAGGCTGACACCTTCTTCCAGAAGTTCGCGGACCAGGCGGCTCAGTGGAACCCCGCGCGCACTTGCTTCCCGCTCCAGGTCATCACGCAGGCGATCGTCAAGACGGATCGACAGAGGGCTCGTCATGCTTCTTCTCCATACAGAGACAGTCCGCATTGTGTAGTACGTTTATGTAATACACTCAAGCCGTGACCCGGCACCGCATGAGAACATGACCCCGATCCCCTGATGACTACAGGCCATCGGCCTGTAGGCGGATGTAATCCGCGCGAAGCGCAAACCGAAAGGTTTGCATTTGTATATGGACTTAAGAATTTTCTGTAGTCGTTCTGTAGTCCTTCTGTAGTCGTGGCGTAGCCGAAACGTGGTCTTGTTGTAATCGTGGTGTGGTCGTGATATGCCTCTGGCAGCGCCATAAGGCGCGCTCCAGTGCGGTCGGGAGGTCAGGATGTCTGCGGCAACCATCGGTGTTGAAGGTGCATTGGCGGTGCTTGAGGAAGCATCCGGGGCGCTATCGCTGCGGACGTGGATGGAGCGTCACCGCGCGGAAATCCTGCGTCATCGTGATGGTCGTCGCATTGACTGGGTGGCCCTGTGCCGCTGGTTTTCGGACGTCGGACTGGTCAATGCGCGGGGGCTCGCACCTACCGTCAGGTGCGCCAAGATGACGTGGTACCGTGTCGGGAAATGGATGGAGGCACGTAAGGAACGGGCCAGTGTCCGTGCCGAGGAAAAGGCGCGGGATGCCATCAGGAAAGAGGCTGAATTGCAGGCGCTCCGGGAAAAGATGGCCGAAGCTGCCGAGGGCGTGGCGGAACGTCAGCTCGAAGCCCGCCGTGCCCGTGCTGCATCGGTGTTGTTCCCCGACGATCCACTACCGTCCCAGCCCGCTCCACCAGGCACGTCTGGAGTGGTTTCCCCGCCCGAAACTCCCGTCAATCAGGATCTGGCGCTCCAGTCGCGGCTCGGGCAGGTAAAGCCGACAGTGACAATGCTCCGGCAGGCTCCCCGATACGGGAAGGATAAGGAAATCCCGCTACCTCCCCCTTACGTTGGTCCACGCCCTCCCGGCATGCCCGACAATCTGCCGCTTGAGGCACTGATGCCCCTTGATGCGTCGGGGTTGCTGCCTAATGGCGGCTTCGATCTGGAACAGCTTCCGGGCCTGCCACGCCGCTCATTTTTTGAGACCGACGAAGCGTGGTACCGCAGTGTCTATCCGATGCTGGACGCTATCCCTCGCCAGAACAGATCGGTTCCGGCCAAGCTGCTTTATACAGTCTGTGCCAGTGTCGGCAGACGCGCCCAATAGACGGCAACTGCTCGCACCCACAAACGCCCGGGGCACATTGGGGATCGGCGCTACTGCCTCCCTCAAATGTACCCGGATAGGTCATGAGCAAAGAGACGACACAAACTATAAAAAAAGCATCGGTTCCCCTGATCGTGAAAGCAGGAAGAGGGAATCTCGGCGGCTCGACATTCCTTACGGCCGTCTGCGAAATCGCTGCCAGCGCATCGCGCAATTTTCTTATGGCAGATGGCGACATGCGGAACCCTGGCATATCTGCGTCGCCGCTTTACGCGCGCTACGGCCTGCCCCGTCCAGCAACAGAAGACGAACACGAAATTTCAGAATGGTTTTCGATGGTCTTCAGTACAGCCACGGAGAAACGGCTTCCTCTGGTACTCGATATCGGCGGCGGGGACAGAACAATGGAGCAGTGGGCTGCCGAGATTGATCTGGTCGCTTTTGCGGAGAGCGCCGGTCTTGAAGTCTGTGGCCTGTTCTTTTGCGGTGGAGACGCAGATGATCTCGCCTACATCACCCGGCTGTGGGAGACAGGAAAGTTCCGCCCGACGAAAGGTGCAGTGGTTTTTAATGCAATGACCGTTCCCTCGGGACATGCTGGTCGGCACATTCTAAAAAGTCGCACCGCAGACCCATCATTGAAGCCCTTGTTCACGGCGGGCATTGAAACGCTGGAATTTCCGAAACTTGGCTGCATGGCCGCAGTCAAGGAAACCGGTCTGAGCTATCACGACGCGGCGGCCGGTAAGATCGGCAGTGGCGGCAAGCCGATAGATCCCGTCAAACGGTTCATGGTGACACGCTGGCTCAGCACCATCCGGCAGAATATTGAGGTGGCGGGCCTGCAGGAAATGTTGCCATGACCAATGATTCGAACGCAGACGCCCTCCATCAAACCCTTGAACGGATGGAAGTCGCGGCGCGCCGCGAAGGCATAGAGCCGGGATCGGCGCTGTGGGAATGGTTTGGTCTCCTGCGTCGCCTCGCGGAACTGCAATGGGCCGGGAATGTCCATGCTTCTGCTTCCATGGAGCGCGCACTGGACAGCGCGCGCCAGCAGCTGGATGAGATACAGACTGCCAGCACCCGGACATTGGCGCGTGTGCAGGAACAGACTGCGACTGAAATAACGAAACTCAATGCCACGACCGAAGCGGCGCATGCCCGCATCGCGCAATACGAAGCCATAGCGCAAAAGCAGCAGACGATCACAATCAGCCGGATGGTTGACGCCATCGTCAAAGACCTGCGAACGCAGGTGTTCCACAGGATACGCGAGCAACTCCCGACACAGGAGGTCAAGTTCTACCGGGAAGCGCGATGGCACGCCTATACGCGGCTTGTCATGGGCGGGGTCATTCTGGTGGTTCTCGGCTCGGCCCTGACGATGGCTGCGACATGGCCGCAGTTCAGGCGGGGCGGATACTGCACCAGCCACACCTACATCGACCCGAATACCAATCGGACATGGTGTGAGCTGAATGTGGATACGCCCCGGTCCTGATGCTACTTCCTCACGGCCCTCCCGCGCCATGCGGGAGGGGCCTTCCTGCCACCTTCGGGCGCGAGTGCGGAGCGGGCTTTTTGTGTCCATTCCGGCACGGGAGGGATGCCGGGCCGAATGGCCGGGCCGGAGAGAGGGTCTGATGCCGTAAAGCGTCCAGGCGGCTCATGCCGCCGGACCATGTTGAGCGGTGTCAGAAGGGCACTTCGTCGTCCAGATTGTCTCCCCCCGCAGGCGCATCCCATCCACCCGCCGCCGCTCCAGCGGTGCGGGCCCCTCCCTGCGACGGCTGGCGGGCTGGCGTATCGTAGCCACCGCCCATATCCTCGCCGCCATGGTTGCTGTCCAGCAGCACCAGCTCGCCACGGAAGCGGTCCACCACCACTTCGGTCGTGTAGCGGTCCTGCCCCCCCTGGTCGGTCCATTTGCGGGTCTGGAGCGCACCTTCCAGATAGACCTTGCGGCCCTTGCGCAGGAAGCGCTCGGCCACGTCACCGATGCGTTCGTTGAAGATAACCACCCGGTGCCATTCGGTCCGCTCGCGGCGTTCGCCCGATGCGCGGTCATTCCATGTGTCGCTGGTCGCCAGCGTGAGCGAGACGATCTTCGCTCCGCTCTGGGTATTGCGGACTTCGGGGTCCTTGCCGAGGTTTCCGACCAGAATGACCTTGTTAACGCTGCCTGCCATGTGTCTGTTCCTTCATGAATATTAAGGAGAGTCTTTGTGATCTCAGGAATTACTCAGGCAGCTTCCAGCCTGACCCGCTCCAACTGAACGTAGTGCTCCGCCCGTTCATTGAGCAGGGAGGCAATATCCGCTGGCGATCCATTCCGGCCGTCCCAGTCCCCGAGCAGTTCCCTGCCGGCATACAAGGCGATATACCGGCGCCTTTCCGGGTCTTCGGAATAATTGGCCAGCAGATACCGCGCGCCATCGGGTATCACCATCCCGTCATGGGCAAGGCCGTCAAACAGACGTTCAACACCGTTTTGTGGCTGCTTCGCATCCCGATAGCGCCACCCATGGCATTTAACCAGGGCGGCAAGCGTCTGATCGGAATAATGTGCGTCTTCCGGTTCCGCCGCCCCGCCTTGCGCGAGGTGAGGAATATTGCCTATCGTCTTTCCCACGTCGGACATGAACTTGACCTTCATTTCTGGCGCAGTCCCGGCGTGGTGTTCGCTGCACCCGCCGGGGCGCTTGAGCCGGAAGGGCCAATCCCTCCCGACAAGAAAAACTTAGTACGGACACCAAAGCAACTCAAGCATAAAACGGCAGAAAACCGCCAATAAAGGCCGTTTTTTATTTGCGTTATTGTATGTTTTTTCGGTTGAAATGAAAGTCAAACTGTCGGTTTTACTAGACCATATCCTGCCGGGGTTCCGGGGCGGCGAGCGCCCGGAGACGGTGACGGGAGTGAAGGGGATGGAGGCGTTTTTCTGAGCCACATCCTGCCCCCGGGCATGACGGTGGCGCGGACAGGGGGTCAGGACCGGAGCGGCCCGAACAAGCCGGTCGGCCTGCGGGTGGCGCGGGGCAACGCCCTGCGACACACGCAGGACGGCCAAGGCGCAGGGAGGGTCGCGGAGCCGCGCAGCGGGGCCGAAGGCCGTCTTGGCGCCCTGGCCGGGACACTGTCACACTGAAGCTGGATGCGCGGCCGTAATCCCCGTAACGGGCCTCCCTGGCGCGCCGCAGGCGTGACAGGGAGGTTGAGGAGCCGTCACGCTCCCCGATCCATTTTTCGACTTCATGCCGATCATGGACAAGGATGTGGGGGAGCATTAGCGCGAACGCGGACAGACCCCGCAGGGGGCTGGACTTCTCCTGGCGGCGCAGCCGTCTGGAGAAGCTTGGCGACCGAACCCGAAGGGCCACCCGCGCCTTCTTTCGTGTCCGGCCATCCGAGGGGATGATGCCCATGGTGCTGCGAACCGGACCCACAACGGCTTTGGCTAGAACGTCCCTGTCAGGGAAATCCTTTCCCAGGATGAAGGCAACGGTCCCCGGCGGACCGACCAGACAGAGACAGGGGAGCCAGCGACAGATGCGGGTGAAGTGGATACAGGAACAGCCGGAACAGATTGGGGACATGCATGACGGGCCGCACCCCGACCCGGCGATGGCGAGCTCTCTGGCGTGGCTGAAGCCAGCGCCAGCGTCAAGCATGGCGACGCAGCGTCTGGCGCTGCGTTTCCGTGAGGAAGTTCCGGTTTCCGGGCGGATCGAGATGACCTGGGCGGGCTGGCGTTATAGTGCGGCGCGCGAAGAATGGAGCGTGGTTGTGACGGCAGAGACCGATCGGCTACGGCATGCGGAATGGGCGCGGTTCAAGGCGGCATGGAATGGACGAGCACCGGACCCGCCAACCCTGCCGGGCAGTCTCCGGGACTGAATGTATCCGTATTTTTCTTCCTGATGCCTTTATGGCGTCGCCCGCGCGGTCAGGTCCGTAGCATCCTGAACAAGCCAGGCCGTCATGCGTATGGGGCGAGGCGATGCCTTGCGCCATACGCATGACGGCCTGAGCGTGGAGAGGGATGCGAAGCCGCGCGAGCGGGGCCGGAGGCCGACTTGACGGCGCGGGCGACGTTTCCGACGCTGGACCATGGCGTACGCGCGGCACAAACAGAAAAGGCGACCTGTGGGCCGCCTCTGGTGTGGTATATAGTATCAAAGGGATTTGCGCAGTCGGGCCAGCCGGTTCGCAATGGGACCAAGTACGGCGGCAAACAGGCAGGTCAGCGCCAGAAACGGCACCACAATGCCAATCATGTTAATGGTGAAATTATCCATTGTTGCCGTTCTCAGCCCCTTCGGAAGATGAAACTTAAACCGGAGACGTCAGAGCGACTGCCGCCATTTTGCAAGCCGGTTTGCAATCGGCCCCAGAGCCAGACCGAAAAGAAGCGTAAAGACGGCGAAAGGCACCACGATGCCGAGGGTGCTGAGCGTGAAATTATCCATTGTTGTCTCCTTTCGACGAGACAGCATCATTCCCGGAATCATATGGGATATACGCCAGAAGAGTCAAAGAAATGCCCTCAAAGATCAGGGACAGGAGACAGGCCGCCAACACATGAGAACGGTTTAACGCGGTGTAATCCGTAATCATGGGCGTGAGGAAACCCACGCCCACCGCCCCGAGGGCCAATGTCTGGAAAGCTCCGGCAAGGGCCTTGAGTCTGTCTTTCCTGTGTTTCGGGGTCTGGGGCGGGGGGAGAAGCGCGCGCAGGATGCGGCGGGCGGTGGCGTGGGTATCTGGCATTTTGTGTCCATTTTGGCACGGAAGGGGTGCCGGGCCATATGGCCCGGCTGGCTGGATCAGAAGCCGAGGGCGTCATTCCTGAGCGCCGCCGCCTGTTCCGACACGCTGCGGCTGTTATTTGCCACGTAGGGCTGCCATGCCTGCCCCATCAGTTCCTCGTATGCGGCACATGCCCCGGCGGCCACGCAGGCGAGAGAGTAGGATTTTGCGGCGTGCTGCGCCGCGATTTCGCGCAGGCCGTCCACCCGGTTCGCGCCGCCGTCAATACCCATGCGGTCTTCGTCGCGGTGTTCGTTAGTAAAGGCGTTCACGGCGTCCCGCGCGATCTGGCGGCGCTTTTCGTAGAACTCCGCCGCGCCATAAGCGGAGCGCACAAGGCCGTCAACCACCCGGTCAAGATGGATTTTAAGCCCCTGATAATTCGGCTCCCCGCGATACATGGTAACAAGAATCGGCTCCAGTGTGGTGTACTGATCGCGGATCATATTGCTACCCAGACCGGTGAGTTCGTCGGCGTCCCCGGCCTCAATGCCGAAAGAGCTGGTGATCTTCGCCATCTGGTCGTCATTGGGCGCAAGGTTCTGTACGTCCGCCAGAGACGGGGCGGCATAGCCCTTTGCGCGGGCGCGGGCTTCGTTCGCACGGCGGGCCTCGGCGGGGGACGCCTTGCCAGCGGAAGCGTTGTGAGCGATGGTGTTTGCAACGTCGGACATGAAATTGACCTTCATTTCTGGCGCAGTCCCGGCGGGTGTTACCGCACCTGCCGGGGCGCTTGGGCCGGGAGGGCCAATCCCTCCCGACAAGAAAAACTTAGTACGGATACCCAAGTAATGCAAGCATAAAACGGCAGAAAACCGCCAATAAGGGCCGCTTTTATTTGCGTTATTGTGTGTTTTTTCGGTTGAAATGAAAGTCAAACTGACGGTTTTACTAGACCATATCCTGCCGGGGTTCCGGGGCGGCGAGCGCCCGGAGACGGTGACGGTAGTGGAGGGGATGGAGGCGTTTTTCTGAGCCACATCCTGCCCCCGGGCAAGACGGTGGCGCGGACAGGGGGTCAGGACCGGAGCGGCCCGAGCAAGCCGGTCGGCCTGCGGGGGGCGCGGGGCAACGCCCTGCGACACACGCAGGACGGCCAAGGCGCAGGGAGGGTCGCGGAGCCGCGCAGCGGGGCCGAAGGCCGTCTTGGCGCCCTGGCCGGGACACTGTCACACTGAAGCTGGATGCGCGGCCGTAATCCCCGTAACGGGCCTCCCTGGCGCGCCGCAGGCGTGACAGGGAGGTTGAGGAGCCGTCCCGCTCCCCGAGCCATTTTTCGACTTCATGCCGATCGTGAACAAGGATGTGGGGGAGCATTAGCGCGAACGCGGACAGACCCCGCAGGGGGCTGGACTTCTCCTGGCGGCGCAGCCGTCTGGAGAAGCTTGGCGACCGAACCCGAAGGGCCACCCGTAATTACTGCTTTCACGATCGGAAAACAGGCAGCCCTTGTGACGCATAGCCAGTCGGACACGGATTATCACCCACGCAGTCCATATGCCGCGCGGTCAACATCATACTGGGCAATCATCAAGCAACTCAGATAGACCGTTGCCAGGGAGGACGCATGGAATCCCCAGCATGAAGCTTCACGTGCGATTTCATAAAACATGGGCGCGGAGCTGGAAACGGTTGGAAACGTGAACACCGCATCTGGCCAGGGAAAAGAGCGGTAGCGAATATTGAGAGAAGCAGCAGGGTAAACGCGATGCCAAGCGATACACTGACGATGCGAAGCATGAGATATTCACCGCGGCTGCACCCACGATATTTCCGGTCGCCCCTAATGAAACACCGGTACTCGACCGGAAGTCGGTCGACTCTCTCTTTAACCATACTCTCAAGCCATGCATTGGTACAGTGCACGATTTTCTCCTTAACGTGTGAGGGAGGGGCGGCATGACCTTCCCTCTGAGCGTCAGGATAAGCGTGCAGGTTGTGGGTGCGGACGAGCGGTCCGCGTCGACGGGTGACGATGCAGCCGCGTGTTTCAACAGGCGGAGCCATGTACTTTTGAGAAAACGGGGCTTAGTATGAGGAACCCCTCCCCCTGTTTTCCGGAGCACGCAATGCCGGTCCCTTCCTCCACCCGTCGCCCTATTTTCCGCGCGCTCTACCATGTTCTTGGGGCGCTATGGCGGGGTGTCGCCGCGTATCTTGCATGCCTGGTGGTGCTGTTCGGACTGTGCGGGGTAGCGGCTGATTTCGTGATACGGGGCGTCGCCCTGCGCGCGGATATTCTGCTACCGATGACCTACTGGCTTCAGAGCCATACGGGCCTTGCGCTTTTCGAGGCGGCCGAGGGCAAGCTGATCCGCCTCGATACGATCATCCATGCGCTGGCGCTGGGCACGGCGTTCGCCGTGGCCACCTACCAGCTTCTTCGGCGCGATCAGGCCGCGACAGGCATATCCGGCTGAACGCAACCAGCGTCCTCGTTTGCCCGTGCCCGGTTGAGCAGGAAGTCAACGGCAGCACTGGCATGGCGCGCTGCGTTGAATATTGCATGCCGGTCTTCGCGAAGAAGCGAAAGCCAGTGCTGGACATATGCGGCGTGGCGCAGGACGGGCGGCACGCCCATGACAGCGGAGAGCTGGGCTGCGGCGATCTCGGCCACCAGTTCCTCCCGCATGTAGGCGGTATCCCCGAAACGTGCGCCGAACTCGCGGTTCAGTCGATGGGCCGCGCCTGCCCAGTGGGCCAGTTCATGCGCCTGGACGGTAAACAGGTCCTGAGCCGAGCCGAACGCCTCTGGCGGGGGCATCTGGATATAATCCCCCGAACGCGAATAGTAGGCTTCACTCCCACCAAAGCGCATATCCGCCCCGGTAGCGGCGACAAAGCGGTCGAGGTCACCGTTCCGCGCGATGCCGGGCGCGTCAGCGACCTGCTCCCCGTGTCGCATACGGTCGGAAAGCCCGTCGATCTGATCGACATTGAATACCACGAAACGCTTCAGGAACGGTATGCTACGCGGCTCCTCTCCGCTTTCATTACTCCTTTCGACTTCATCGCGTGGCGTGTAGGTCGCGGCATACACGACCATGGTGCCCCGCTCGCCGCGCCGCACCTGCCCGCCAACTTCGGCGGCCTGCCGGTAGGTCAGCCAGCGGGATGTGGAGTAGCCATGCCCGGAAGCCGACATCCAGAGCAGAAGCAGGTTGATGCCCGAGTAGCGCCGACCTGATGCGGCGTTGACCGGCAGGCCATCCTGCCCGACACCATCTTTCCATGGACGCACCCAGGGGATCACGCCGCCCTCCACTTCACGGATGATCCGTTCCGTTACTTCGGTGTAGATGTCCTGCCTGTCTTCGCCAGCCTTTCTGGATGTGCGCGCCATTTTCCTTTTTCCTCCTGAAGCGCTGCCGCCACGGGGCGGCCGATGCGCAGATGGAGGGAGGCGATAGAGGCGATCGTTGCATGCGCAGCACCGGAGCAACGCGAAGGACCAGGCGCAGCCTGGTTGCTGCGATCGACGGCGCCTCCAGACAGGCGTGTCGGCTGCTCCGTGACGGCTCCTTTCCGTTCTTTCATGAATTTTCTTCTACGCCTGTGATGTATTCCTGCGCATGACAGGCCCCGCTCTCCGACAGTTTGATGCCGAGACGGAGACGGGATTACGCATCTTCGGAGTGGCGGTTCGTGGTATCGTCGGCGCCTATCTGGCAACCCGGTGGACTGCTGCTTGACCCAACAAGAGGCCCGTCAGTTGTGGCCACTAAAAACCTTGATTTCTCATTGCGCGGCATATACAATTAGGGATATACATGGAGGAGCCAGCCGTGCCAATCCCTGAAATCAATCCGCGCCCACGGGAGGTAAAACTCTTCCGGAATAATCGCAGTCAGGCAGTGCGCATTCCGGTGGAATTTGAGCTACCTGGAGACCGAGTGCTGATCCGTCGCGACGGTGAAAAGCTGGTTCTTGAGCCCGTCAAGGCACCTTCTACACTGAACGAACTCCTTGCTGCTTGGCGCGAAGAGGCGCCGTTAGCTCCTGACGACGATTTTCCCGACATCCATGATGTAGCCGCCAGACCGGAAGATATCCTGTGAGCGCCTACCTTCTTGATACCAACATCATCAGCGATCTGGTCCGCAATCCATCCGGATCTGCGGCACGACGCATCGAACATCTCGATCCGGGTGACCTGTGCACCAGCATTATCGTAGCGGCGGAACTACGATATGGATGCGCAAAAAAAGGCTCTGCAAAACTCTTAGCTCGCGTTGAAAGCGTGCTGGCTTTTGTACCGATATTGCCACTCGATATTCCGGTCGATGGCGAATACGGCGGCATCCGCGCCGAACTCGAAGCAGCAGGGCAAACAATCGGCATGAATGATTTGCTGATCGCGGCCCACGCTTACACTCTCAAAGTCACATTGGTAACGAACAACGTACGCGAATTTAGCCGAATCAGAGGGCTTAAGATCGAAAACTGGCTGGAGGATTTGGTATGACGAAAGGCCAAACTCTTACCTAAGCGTCCGGGAAGATGGCAACTGCCGTCTGTCTACTTAGGTTTTCTCGTCGATAGCAGCCACATCGGCTTCCAACAGGCTGTTTTAGGCAGCTCCATCAAATCATGACATGGGCCACGAGACACCCCAACGCAGCGGTCCCAAAGACCCCAAAGCGCAGGAAATGCCGCGCTGATCCCAGAAGGGGCATATCTGAAGATATGCCCCGCAGTTCCCGTGCAGCCCATCCTCCCGTCGCAAGGGAAATCACGACGGTCAGCAACAGCAGTGGCCATGTCATGGCGACAAACGAAGCATGGACGCTCGGGAGAATGCCCTCTCCCAGCTGATCGACAACGGAAAAGCCATCGAATGCGTCGCTAGCCAGCAGGCAACACAGGGCCGCCACCTGCATGCCGCGCCTGTCCGGCAGTGCCGGACTGACGCGGGAGGCGCTGTCTTCAAAGCGGTGAAACCGGACGGCTATCCGCAGGTGCGTATCGCACTTCATCGCGCATAACGCCTGCTGGTCAGCGAAACCCCGAGGGCCCGGCATAGCCATTTTTTCATCAGAGCCGTTCCTCACATGCCAAGCGCCCGACGGTAAATGTCGAGAAGCGATTCCAGCTCTTCGACCGCTGCTGGATCCTGCCTGCGGATCCGAATGATGTGGCGAATGGTCCTGACGTCGAAGCCAGCGGACTTCGCTTCGGTGAAAATGTCCTTTATGTCGGCAGCCAGAGCCTTGCGCTCTTCCTCCAGGCGTTCCACGCGCTCGATGATACTGCGCAGCCGGTCGGCGGCAATTCCGCCAACGGTTGCGGCTGACGTATCAGTGCCTGCATCACCCTCATCAAACATCGGAAAAACCTCCCATTCGCATTGCACAATTTCGATATTCCGGCCGGGGATAGGTCTCATGCCCGGTTTCAAGCTGTTCAAGCCAGCGCGACGACCGCGGCTCAAGAGCACCACCCCGATCAAGGTGACGCAGGAGCGCGGTGCGGTGTTCTCCCATCCCCTGAGCCAGAAAGCGGAAAGACCAGCCGATAATCGTAATCGCCCGGAAAACTTCATGCCTGCGGTACGGCGGGCGATTGCCCGCCACCACGATCGACCGGGCCAGCGGCGAAGGAAACCGCTTGTGGACGGCACGCAACGCACACAGCCATTCGACGAACTCTGGATTGACGGGTTCGCCCGCCGCAAACTCCCCGACACGGTTCCGGCTGAATCCCGACCGGCGCGCGGCCTGGCGAAGCGGCCAGCCGATATCGTCCAGACATGCGCGGATCAGGGCGCCCGCCCTGATCCGGCCATCCGACCGGATGACCAACCCGGCTCCGGGTGAGGAGACATCCGGCAGGAACGGCCGTATGCAGGCAATACCTGCCCCCTGCATCTCAGGCATGGGACAGCACGTCAGCAAATACGCGCCCTGCGGCGCCACGCCGCACATGGGAGGCCATCCGGCGGCTCACGGGGCGGTACCGGCCCGGTATGCGGCTCTCGTGAATCATCCCCTCGCCTTCCAGGTCCACGAGCGCGCGCTGGACAGTCTTGAGGGGCAGGACCAGATTTTCAGCCAGTTCCTCAGGCAGGCTGCCTTCACGGGCCAGCTCCGACAGGGCGGCGAACACCATGTCCTTGACCGGGGAGGCCACAACCTTCCGCGTGGCGGGCATCCAGGGCACACGGGCATACACGCTGTGTCCCATGGATGCGATTTCCCCGGCCTCCACCATCTCGTCGAGAACGATCGGGAAGGCACCCAGAGCCTCGACCGGCAATCCTTTCCTCAGTTCAAGGACCGCATGGGGTCCCGCGACCAGGGCGTTACGGACATGGGCGAGTATCATCCCTCGCGCCAGCTCCCGGTCTTTCTCGTTCATGCGTGCATAAGGCACCGGCACCGGCCGGCGCAGCGAACGTCGCGCCATTCTTTCCTCCAGATCTGTCTGCCGAAAGTATGACGCGCCCGGTTGTGGGTCCGGACAGCACCCGCCAGAACGGGCGTGCGGTCCCTGCCTTCATGATGAAGCCGGACGCGCCGCCGGATCTATGCGGCTGGTGGGAACGGGGGAATGGCCCGGGGTGCGGCTACCGCGTTCCAGCACCACCAGTGATCCCGCCCATAAACCGCATTGTAATAGCGGGCCTTCTCTTCGCGTCGGGCCGCGTAGGCTTCGTCATCGCGGCCAAAGACTTCCATGGGCGCTCCCCGCCTGTCCGCCGTGTCGGTAAGCACAAAATCGGGATGGACCACATCGCGGTGCGCGTCATAGCGCAGAGGCTTTATGAATGCCCGGCGTCCGCGAACCAGCGCCGTGGCGATGGTCAGTTCAGGATGGCTCGCCACCGGCACAAGCGTGTCCGGTTCGACCTCCATCAGCGCCATGTCATCTGCCCAGGCCGCGATCCTCACGTGTTCACCATCACGCCCGATCCGTACACTCGCCGTGACAAGCCCAACCACCCGGATCGGGCGCTCCCCGCGCGGACAGCTCAGTGCCGCCATGGCCATCGGGAAACGACGCGCCAGGCGCGCGCTCCAGTCGCGAGGCATGGAGACACGCAGGTCGTACCCCGCGGCGCCATCAAAACCGACCGAGACAAAATCGGTATCCTGCCGCCCCCTGCGCAGGCTTACGGAATCAACCACACCCAGCAACAGGATGCGCCATGTATCCGCACATTCTCGTGCTGTCCGGCGCAAAAGCGCCACGCCATCATGGTCTCCGTAGCCAACCATGGCGAGGCGGTCTCCCAGATGCTGGCCGCGCCCGGTGAGGACGCCATTGGCTGCACCAGCCAGCGCCTGTCTTACGCCTGTCCACCATCTGCGACGTCGGCCGATATCCGGACGCCACGTGTTGAGACCCGCCCGTTCCCACAGCAGGTGCAAGAGTCCCAACTCCGTCATGCGTGCCTGTCGTGGTGGGCCACCTGCGCCATGCCGGGGATCCCCGGCCGCCCAAGCCGTTGCCGGGGGCGCAACCGCCCCGTCGCGGATCCGCAGGCCACGGCGCAACGCGACCCGCAGGTCCCCATTTGCCATTTCCCGGACAACACCTTCCTCGTAGCCGCCGCGTCCGTTACGGCGGGCGTCCGTCTCGTGGAACGGGCAGGTGACCTGATGCAGGGCGCCCTGCCCCGGAAAGCGTGCAACATGATAGGCTTCCACCACCCTGTCGCCCTGGAGCCGTTCGCCGCGCCGTACCACGAGTTCAAGGTGGCGACCATCATGGACGCAATCGCAATGCGGCCGTGTATCGGCGCCATGCGCTTCCGCCAGAAGGCGCTGCCAGTGCTGGACCTTTTCCTGATCCGTATCCCAGCTTCGGCGTCCCTTTCGTCCATTTCCAAACGTGATCCAGTCAGACATGGGGCACCTCCATGCCTGGACCGGGAACAGGAACCGGGACAGCGGCCATCATGCCAAGCCATGCTGCAACAATCCTGTCGTAATGGCGGAGCGCCCTGTCGGTCAGGTAGGGATCGAACATCCTGCCGCGCTCGCGCAGGAGGATCGAACGCACGACCTCCATGGGCACGGGAGGCTTGTAGCTGCGCTGTGAGGCCAGCGCGTCGATAAAATCGGCAATGGCGACGATACGCGCCATGACGGGGATGGCCGGGCCGGACAGGCCTCTGGGATAACCGGTACCATCCCACCGCTCATGGTGGAGGAGCACGCAATCGCGGATGATACGGGGAATATATGTGACGTGTTCGCGCATGACCGCGATCCCCAGTTCGGGATGCCGGGTCATGATGGCCCATTCGGCCACCGTCAGCCGCCGTGGCGCATACAGGATGGCCGGCGGTATCAGCCGTTTGCCAATGTCGTGAATCCGTGCGCCGGTCAGGAGCAGATCCCGGAAGCGACCGGGCAACCCGGCCGCATCGAATACGATCGGCGCGATGGCGGCCACCCGATCGCCATGCCCCTCGAGTTCCCGCCCCGCGACCAACGCGAGACCTCGAAGCTTTGCGTAGGCATATGTCGGCGATCCGCCCACATATGCTTCATGCGTATCGTGAGAATATCTTTCCATAGCAGCAGTATCCGCCGCCCGTTTGTGGGTCCGGGCGAGCGGCCGCGATTTCTGCCGTAATCCTGAGGCCGTGTATCATCCGTTCCGGACGCGGCGCTCGCCTTCCTCGCGATGCTGCGAACAGAACCAGTGCAGGACAGCGTGGCGGTCGGTGCAGCCAAAAGGTGCGCCTTCACCACAGGTCTCGCACTGGTGGGCCCAGGCATGTCCGGGCGTACGCAGGACCTTCACGCTGGACTGCGTTTTTCGGGTGTCGGTTGCAGACATGGTCTGATCCTCCTTCATCTTATATACGGCGCCGGATGGCCGGTTCGGGTGGCGGATGATCCTTTCCGGTGTTTCCGAAGCCAGCCGTGACACAGCGCGGCGGGCGGGATTTCGGAGAGGAATACCGATGGGTCCGCACAGCGGCCACCGCGCCATGCACACCAGGTGATCGCCACACGTCGCCGCCCGCGGGTGAGTGCGACATAAGCCAGCCTGCGTTCCTCATCAGCATCCGGGTTGGACGCCGATGGAAACAGCCGGTCTTCCCAACCCATCAGGAACACATGGCCATATTCCAGCCCCTTGGCGGCATGGATCGTCATGAGCCTGACCCGGCCTTCACCGGATGCCGCCCCAGACACAGAGCCAAGGGCGGCATGGTCGAACAGATCCCCGAGCGTGCTGAACTCAGTTGCAAGACCAACCAGTTCCTCAAGGTTTTCCAATGCCGCGCGCCCATCCTCTCCCGCCGCGCGGTACATGTCCGCGTAACCTGTCCTGTCGAGAAGCTCACGGATGCGCTCCGCCAGCGGCGCGTTGTCCACGGCGCTGATCTCGCGGATGGTAGCCACGAACGCCCGCACCCGTCCGGAGGACTTCCCGGTGGCGGATGCAAACATCCGCTCCGCCGCGTCAAACAGGGAAATATACTCCTGTTCTGCCACCGCCTCGATCTTCGCCAGCGTTTTCGCACCAACACCCCGGGCAGGCTGGTTGATCACGCGCCTGAATGCTTCATCACTCTGCAGGTCATCCGGACATGAGGCCAGCCTGAGCAGGGCCAGCGCATCCCTGATGACCCCACGCTGCCAGAAGGCCGTGTCATTGACCAGCTCGTAGGGAATTCTCGCCTTCAGAAGCTGTTCTTCGAGCAGGCGCGACATGAAATTGAACCGGTAGAGGATTGCGATGTCGTCGGGCGCCACGCCTTCGAGCAGGCGACGACCGATTTCAGATGCGATACCCTGCGCCTCCTCAAGGCCCCCACTGAATTCCACGACCTCGATCGGCTCACCTGGACCGCTCGCCGTAAACAGGGTCTTTTCGAGGCGACCGGAATCAAGGGCGATCACGGCATTCGCAGCCGAAAGGATATGTCCCGTGGAACGGAAATTCTGTTCCAGCGCGATCATCGCGCCACCGGGAAAATCGTTCAGGAAATTGCGAATATACGCCACATTGGCCCCACGCCAGCCATAAATCGACTGTGCATCATCGCCTACCGAAAAGATTTCGCCATGATCCTGGCTGAGCAACCTGAGCCACTGATACTGGAGGCGGTTCACGTCCTGGAACTCGTCAGCGAGAATGGCGTCGAAACGGCGTCCCCAGTCCCGCCGATAGGCCTCGTCGCGTTGCATCGTAACCGTCGGCCACAGCAGGAGATCACCGAAATCAGCCATATTCGCTTCGCGCAGGGCTGCCTGATAGGCCGGATAGAGGGCCGCCGCCAGATGCCATGCCATGACGTCCTCAGGCGTATCGCCCGCGTAGCGCCGCACCAGCTACTCAACAACACCAGCCGCCTGTTGCGGCAGGACCAGATCATCCTTGAACAGGGCGATGCGCGTGGTGACGGATTTCACACGCTGCCTGAATATCTCGCCATTTTCCTCCTCGAACGCACCATCCGCCATCGCGGCCTGCAGGAGCCTGCGCACGATACGCCGGCTATCTTCGGCATCCGCTATGCCGAACCCCTCGCGCAGCAGGGCGATATCCGGGTCCGTCCGCAACTGGCGACGCCCGTGGGCATGAAAGGTGCCGATCCATCCGGGAGCCCGGTCCGCGCCAACGGCATCCGCGATGCGGCTACGCATTTCCTCTGCAGCGCGGTTCGTAAAGGTGACGGCAAGGATCCGGGAGGGTGGAATACCCCGCCGCGCGATACGGTCGACAACACCCGCGACCAGCGTGCGTGTCTTGCCGGTTCCCGCGCCCGCAAGCACGACAACCGCACCTTCCTGCCTGGCAGCCTGTCGCTGTGGTGGCGTCAGCCCAGCCAGCATGCCTTCACCGGGAAAGGTCTGCATGCCCGCCATCGACCAGCTCCTCCACCATATCCGCCTGCGCCGCGTCCAGGTCCACCGTGGCGCCACCAGGCAGGAGGAGTGTCACCACCCCGTCATAATCCCAGCGGTCATTGCGATCCCTGTCACCCGCGATGACGAGCCCCCGGTAACAGTCCGGCCCAAAGCGCATTTCGACAAATGTCTGG
Organism: Komagataeibacter sp. FNDCR2; assembly: GCF_021295395.1. Classification (NCBI taxonomy): domain Bacteria; kingdom Pseudomonadati; phylum Pseudomonadota; class Alphaproteobacteria; order Acetobacterales; family Acetobacteraceae; genus Komagataeibacter; species Komagataeibacter sp. FNDCR2. The sequence goes on along the minus strand of NZ_JAIWOU010000002.1, from coordinate 86,952 downwards.
GGAAAGGAACCGTCTCCCCTGACGCTGGCGCCTGCCGCCCATTCCCGGACAAGCCCGGCCCTGCGCGCCCAATGGAATGTTGCCTCGGCAAGCTCACCCTGAAGCGCGATCAGGTCCGGACGCAGGGGGCCGGCGCCCGGCACGGTCCCCAGACGGCGTATCCGTCCAGCCCATCCGGCTACCTCCAGAAACTCGCCCCTGGCTTCGCCACCACAGGTGAACAGGGTGAAGCCGCCGTCGAGATCCCAGCCCTTCCCGTCCCATGTCCCGGCGACAACCAGCCCGGTCGCGTTTGAAACGTCGCCATCGCAGGCGACAAGCACCCAGGGAATGTCATTGCCGAGGCGCGGGGTCCGCGCAAGATAACGCGGCGCGTCCGGATGTCGGAAGAACGCCTCAAGGAGGGTATCGACTTCTTCACCCAGATTGGTCAGCAGGGAGAGTTCGTAGGCCACACGGTCCTTGTCGGAACTGGTCATGTCTATATCCTTCAGGCCGCCCTTGCGGCCATGTTCTGGAGTGTGCTGTTGAAATCCTTGGAACGGTCGGGCGGCAGGCGGCGGTCAAACGCCACATCAGCGTCTTCCGCCAGTCCGTAGAGTGTATCGGCGAAGTCATCGCCAGCGTCATCATCGTCGGTGCCGACAATCAGGACCGCGTCGGGAACCTGCCGCATGTCGGCCAGATGCGCCCGGAGCGCCGCCACGGTTTCCGGCCCCATGGCGCCCCCGGTGGAGCAGTACATGGTGTCGGGGGTCCGCACCGGGTCAAGGGCCGCAAAGGAGAGCGCATCTATGGCGGCCTCGCAGACCACCAGCCGACGGACCTGCGCCGCGCTGCCGGGCTGGAAACGGAACAGGGTTTTCACTGAGCCGCCCAGACACATATGCGTCTCGGGACCACGCAACTCGACCCCGCAGACATTTCCGTCCGCGTCGGTATGGGCGAACCAGGCGGCATGATAGCCATCACGGATGCAACCCTTCATGGCCGCACGCCGGACAACATCTTCGGGGAGGCAACGCTCGCGGACAAGGTAGTTCCAGACCTTCCCACCGCGACGAAGGAGCTTTTTCTGCGCCCAACGCTCCGCGGGCCGGCGGGTATCCGTGGCGGCGGGGCGGGAGCGGACATAGACGGCCCCTTCCGGCTCCACGCCGATGAGACGCCCCAGTTCAAGACAGACATCGCGCCACGCCATTTCAGGGTGGAGGTGACGCATGAGTGCGAACACGTCGCCTTTCTCATCCCCGTTCGCATGCCACCAGCCCCGGCCCTCATGGTTGACGATGATATTGTTCGCGCCATCGCGATACTTGAGGCATTTACGTGTGCTCTTTGCCTTGTCGAGACGATAGCCGCCGCGTTCGAGAAGGGTCGCACATGAAACACCGGAGATGATCTTGCTACGGTCCTCATCGGAGAGCCGGAAACGCTGGTATTTCATGAGAGCCAATCCTTTTTACCGGAGACAACGGGAGCAGGACACATATCGCATCCCCTTTACATGACTATTACTACATCAATACCTGAACCAGTGCAACAGTAAATGCCCGACAGAGCGAAATAAAGTCAGAATAAATATATGGACACCACGCACAAATACATTGCGTATGCCGCATGAACGTGACGTTTTACTAGACCATATCCTGCCGGGGTTCCGGGGCGGCGAGCGCCCGGAGACGGTGACGGTAGTGGAGGGGATGGAGGCGTTTTTCTGAGCCACATCCTGCCCCCGGGCAAGACGGTGGCGCGGACAGGGGGTCAGGACCGGAGCGGCCCGAGCAAGCCGGTCGGCCTGCGGGGGGCGCGGGGCAACGCCCTGCGACACACGCAGGACGGCCAAGGCGCAGGGAGGGTCGCGGAGCCGCGCAGCGGGGCCGAAGGCCGTCTTGGCGCCCTGGCCGGGACACTGTCACACTGAAGCTGGATGCGCGGCCGTAATCCCCGTAACGGGCCTCCCTGGCGCGCCGCAGGCGTGACAGGGAGGTTGAGGAGCCGTCCCGCTCCCCGAGCCATTTTTCGACTTCATGCCGATCATGAACAAGGATGTGGGGGAGCATTAGCGCGAACGTGGCGGGAAAAGCTGCCAGATTGCCTCATCTTTTACCTGCCCCTTCTGCTTGCACATAACGCCCGAGATTTGCCGGACCGGACCCACAACGGATGGATGCACTCTGTTTTTGCAAGAGCGGGCATCACGCCACGCTCCGGGAGAACAGACATGAAGAAATATGGACATCGGGTCGTGGTGATGGCGGCACTTTTTCTTGGGGCGACCGGCCCGGGCGCCTTTGCGGAATCGACAGGTACGCCAGACGGCGTAGCGCGTGCGGTCACAACATCCGGCCATGCCAGGTCGCAATCACTTGCGGCACAATATCATGAAATCGCGGAAGCCGGGCAGAAGCGGGTTCATTCCGAGAACGATGCGAAAGCGCGTTCTTCTCTTCCCGCCTATCCGGTGATGAAGATAAGTTATTCAGTGTTGGCGACGCGACCGCAGGGCTACCGGTTGCGCTCATTTTCGGTAACGGCGCAGAGCGATGCCGACAATCGACACCAGGGCTTCATTTTAACGGATGACGATGATGCAGGCATAGCCTCACATGACCCCGCGAAACCCGTGTACACGGGCGAGGCGCATATGGGCGATAGCACTGGCCGTCTGGTGATCGAGGCGTTATGGCGCAATGGGAAGCATGGCGAACTCCGCTGCACGATCGTTCAGCATTACACGAACACGATCGGCAGCCATGCCATCACGATGGAACCCGGATGCGGGGAACTGACCAGCACGGTGACGGGTCTATGGGGCCAGGACCGGAATTCGGTTCCGGATGAGAAAACCCCGGACACCAATATTCCCCAGCATGCCTGAAGAATTACGATATGATGTGTGCGACAATCGTCGCACCATCAATATTCATGATATACTGCCTGATCCATGAAGTTTCCGCCCACCAGGAGACAAGTCCTTCCATGGCGTCACCAGTCCAGATGTCGCTGTTCCCGCTCTGCACCTATATGCGGCGCATCCACCCTGAAAAGAACGAATGGCGCTACTATGCGATGACGGTCCAGCCTGATCTTTTTGGGGGAGCGGCCCTGCTACGACGATGGGGGCGTATTGGCTCGGAAGGCACGACCCGGCTCGATCTCTACACCAACGAAGGCGAGGCCGCGAATGCGCTGGCGGCACTTGTCCGCCACCGGAAGAAACGTGGGTATCAGGTCATATCCTGTGGCTGAACTGTCAGTACAGGCATGCCTGACCATGGCCCATGTGACGCCTGGCGCCGTTCCTGCCGACAGTGGCAGTCATGCCGGCATAGAACTGTTCGACGGAATATCCTTCACATCCGCTGAAATCTATCCGTCGATAGCTGGGGCGTTGACCGCCGCCGCCCTCAAACTGCCCGACATGCCTGGACGCCTGAAACGTCTTCACGCCGGACAGCCCGGTTGAGACTGTGCGGCATGCAGGCATTACCGTGCGTCAGCCAAACGGATTCTTCATGGGGTGCGTATTCAGGCCTGTCACGACCTTTTCCGGAAGATGAGGCAGGCTTTCCAGTCCGCGGACAATGGCGTCCAGCAGATCCCTGAGCGCCCGGGCGTTTTCCAGCCCGGCCTGATCCCGGGTAATGGACAGACGGCCATAAACCGCAATCCGGTCACTCCCGTTTTCGACGGTCATCCCGTCAATCGTGCAGCTTTCACCCTGATCGTCAAACGGCTGAAATGACATTAGGCGCTCCTTCCTGTTGCATCGGATCGTCCGGAAACCGTATCCACCCTGCGACAACGGTCAATGTGACCGGGGAGTGTAAGGGCTGGCTTCCGGTTCAGGCAGGGCCATGGCGTTGACCTTCACATCGTCCGGCAGGGCCGGGAACGGGTCCACGCCAACAACCCGGATCAGCGTCGCGACACTCACGAACGCGCAGGTGGGCTGTTCGTTGTTCTTGCAGACATAGACCCCCGCACCATTGGCAACCGGGTCATACACTGCCTTCCATGTGGATGTCGGGACAGATACATCACGTCCGATACCCTGCGTGCTGCCGTGAAAGGCAGGACCGGTGACCACGTAAAGCTCACCTTCACGCATCGCGAGTGTCCTGACCGCCATTTCCACACCTGTCCAGATCCCTTCGTTAAGCTCCGGGGTCTGCGGCACGACATTCGCAAGCGAAAATGTCTGCTCCTGGGCCACCGCGTCCGGCGCTTCACCGGAAGGGGTCATGTGGCCGCGATCGTAACCCGAACGCCGATAGTCGGAAAGCTCCGCCCCGTCCCCCGATGGCAGGCGGGGATCGGCATGAAAACGCTCGGTAATCCGCCCAAGGTCGCGGGCCTGTTCGATGTCCGCCCGTGTCAGGTGCTCGGCGGACCACAAGGGTTCATGCACGAGGCCCGAATTGAGGGAGGCATACACCTCGTTGCACAGGAGCGTCGTGCGGGGCGCGAGCTTCGGATCAACCAGTGCCGGGAGCTGTCCCCCGACGCCAAACTGCGGACAGGAGGCGGGTTCCGCCCGCACGGAAGATGACAGGGGAAGCAGAAGCCCCATCGCCAGCACACAGACAAACGCGATACAACGCAACATACTGTTTTTTATTTTCTTTTTTGGCACCGTGAGGTATGTAACCTGCATTTCCGGGAGACTGTCATGGGCTATACCGAAGATAACGGCACGCTTCGTCGCTTTCCGGTCGAACGGCGCAAAAAACCAACGCTTGCACATATGCAGGCCATCATGCCCGAAGCGGACGTGATGTACAAGCGCCTGCGGGACTGGGACATTCCGGCCCTGCCCGACGCTGACGCGGTGCGCGAAGAAGGGCGCAGGCGGGGACGGCGCATCCTCCTGCGTCACGGCCTGCCGGAGACCCGCGAGGAAGCGGAGATCATCCTGCCACGGCTTTTCCAGCCTGCCATTGGCCGGGCCATCGACAGGCTTGCCACTGCCCGTGAAACCATCTGGCATGCGGAAAACCTCGAAGAAGAAACCGGTGAGGCGGGGCTTCTGGGTGATCCGGCCATCCGTGCAAGGGTGGACGCCGCACTGGAACAGGCATTCATCGCCGAGCGGGACGCATGGCGGCTGGCCCAGCGCACCCTTGGCGCCTGGGCGGCGGTCGAGGATATCCTCGCCGAGCTGTCCGGGCCGCCTCATCGGCCGACATCGAGCAGCAGTGTCCTCGCCTTCCGTCCGGCCTGAGACGCCCGGCGACGCAACCCTGCCTGGATCGCGGCTGGCAACGTGCCTGTCCGCGCTTCCGCCTCCAGACAGGATTTCTCCCGAAACAGCCCGCGCGCGGCACTCATCCGCGCGGCGGTCGCGGCGCGATGGACCACGGGGGCGCTCCACCCGCCTGCGCAGGTCGTCGATACAATATTGAAATTCACGTTCTTTCTCCTGATGCGACGCCGCCCCGGGCGGCGTCCCGGGACGTCACGCCCGCGACGGCGCCGCGTTATGGTGAAGGGACTGCTGCAACCGGGGCGCTGTTGCGGAAGTAGGCGTGAAAGCGGCATACATCGGGCAATGCCGGACGTTTCGTGTCGCCCGCCTCATCATCGAGATGGAGCAGGCGGAGAACGGCGATTTCGCGGCGCGTGCCATCGGCAAGGCGGCGGATGAGCGCCCTGTCGGAACGTCCCGATATCACGCGGTCTTCCCACCGGCCCGTGGCGGGGTTACGCACGGCCGCCGCCATCACGCCATTGAGGAAGGCTTCGACCATCCACCGTTCCATGCGGCTACCGCCGCGGGGTGCCGGGAGCTGATAAATGCTTCCGACTGCAACCGGCCCCACCCGTAACGGGTTGTCGCCGGGCGCGAACCAGCGCCCGGCATGATATTGTCTGAACATGGGATGTTTCTTTCGCGCTGGAGGGTCAGTGCACCGCCACGACATAGTGGTGGGACGCCATGACGGGTCCATCTTCGAGGATTCCGGCAAGGAAATGAGGTCCGGCGCACAGGATCCACATGACGAGCGCAAGGCTCAGGGTGCCAAGCACAAGGCCCACGGCTTCGGCGGTATCCCGCAGGATCTGGCGGTATCGGGTCGGTTTCATGCTCATGCCCCCTGCTTCGCGGTCTGTTTGCGGGGTCGGCCGGGGACGCGCGGCGAGAGCGCATGCGCGTCGTCATCATCGGGCACGGGAACAACCAGTGCGTCCGGAGATATCCGGTAGAGGACGTCATGGCCCGCGATGGAATAGTAGCGACGCGCCTCCTTGCGGTAGGTCTCGCTCGACATCGGCGCATCGAACCGGAAGTGCTCACGAAGGGGAAGTTTACGGAACGGGATGGCGGTATCGTGCGACCGGACACGGGTGTTCGGGGTAATTTTTCCTGCCATTTCTGCCTCCTCAGGTTTTTTCTGACCTGATCGCCGCCTCATGGGGCGGCGGACGTGGCAAGGGCGGCGTCAGCCGGGAGCGCAGCGACGCACCCTTGCTGCGGCCGACGCCCCATGAGAGCGCCCCTTTTCTTTTTCCCCTTCTTTCTTCTTTTCCTTTTTCTATTTTCCTCACCACGTCCGGGCCGCCCGGGCCTGTCGGACGGGGACGTATCAGGCGATTTCGCGCTCCCGCAGTCTGGCGGACAGGTGGCGGCAGACCGCGTGGCACTCGGGATGATCTGTGTCCAAAACGGCACGGAGCGGCATCGCAGGAGGTTGATCAGGCCTCCACAAGTTCGAAAGGCGTCAGTTCGGACGCGCCGGTCCACGGGCTGCGGCGCTGGATCACTTCCACTCCCCGCACTATCCCGTAATAACCGTGATTCCTGTACTGCCGCAGGCGCTCCGGCGTAATGCGCGGTCGTGCAACGCGCGTCCGGAAATCGACCAATGCGGCAACCTCATCTGCGTACGGGCCATGCCATTCGCGTGCATTGACAGGAAAGATGCCAGGTGTGCGGATCAGGACGCCGTCACGGACAGTGGCAATCTCAAGGCGATAACCCGCGATCATTTCAACGCGGCTGGTACCAGACATGGACTTCTCCCAGAAAGGAAACGGCCCCGCCTGGCGGGGCCGGAGCGGCAGATACAGGGCACCGGGCGTATCTGCATTGGGCGGGGATCAGGCGGCGGCGTGGCGTGCGACCTGATCCGCGGCAGCGGCCTCGGCCGCGACATCGAACGGGTGGCGCTGCTGCCCATAGGCGGCGCGCAGCGCCCCCTCGGCGCGTACATCCATGGGATTGCGCGCCTCGCCCACGAGCTGCGCCAGCCGGAACGCCACCGCCCGCAACCATCCGTAAAAGCCGAGAGAACGCTGCGCGGCGCATGCCAGCGCGTCCGGCCCGGCATCGGGCCAGACCGGATCATGGCCATCCAGACAGAACGGTGTGAATCTGCCTCCCCATGAAACCACGCCCGGCCCATCGGCATGGGCAACGGGATGCGCCAGCGTCACATGCAGCCAGGCCTCACAGTTGAGTTCTTCCGCCCGTAATGCCGCATCGAAACCACGCGGTTTGCGCTGTCCCCGTGCGGGGCGGGCGAGAACCATGAAGGAACGCCGGGGACACATCATGGCGACATGCCGGCCGAAGGCGAGAACCCTGGTGGCGACATCCTGCACGGATGTTGCCGTGATCTGCCGGGGCGAGACCATATCGGTCATGATTTCACACGTGGTGGAAGCGCCCCTTTTTCCAATAATGCAGGTAGCGGGCGTTGCACGCAGGATCAGAACGGTCATTGCCTTCTTCTCTCTATTATATTGCTGTTTCGGATGTTCCGCGCGCGGCATGGCGTACCGGCCGGGGCCAGAGCGGCGCCATGCGTCGGCACTGCACCCACGCGCAGCGCAGCGAGCATGGGGAAGCGCCACCTCTGGCGGCGACCGGTACGCCATGGCAGCGCCTTTCCCCTTCTTTCATTTTTCATGGCCCGGTTTTTTTCCGCTCCGGACAACGGCAGGGGCGCGGCACCCGAAGGTGTCGCGCCCCTTGAAAATCGTAGCCGGAATGTCCTAATCTGACCCCGAGGCCGGGGGGCATCCCCTCAAAGAATACCCCCCGGCCCTGTGGTGGAAGTGGATTAATCCGCTAGGCCCTTCAGGACGGTGGCCACCGCCTGGAGGGCCTTCTTCGCTGTGCGAAGCAGCTTCTTAACCCACTTCCGGTCCACCACAATCAAGACGATCATGGTTTCCCCTCAGTTCAGGACATGACATCACGGCCCCCGGGATGTCATGTCCGGCTACGATGAATGGGGGCCGCGACATCACACGCCGTAGCCCGCGCGGATGTTTCGTCCGTCCTCATCAGGCGGCCCCCGGTCCCTTATGCCGCCGAAACCCGTGGCGGACAATGGCGGGACGGCCCCAGCCAGCCCTCGCCTTCAAGACGCCGGCGCATGAGGGTCTGCGCATCGACCACGAGCGCCAGCCAGTCACTGGCGGGCCGCTCCATGCGGATCCATTGCCGGTGCCGCTCCGCGCACCGCCAGGCGGTTTCATGATCGGGAAGAAGCCCGAGCACCTGACCGCAGAAGGAGAGTTCCGCCCATGGTTCCGGCCTGCCACAGAAGCAGGTCGCAACGCCATAGCGCCGGTCCCGCCGAGCCAACGCATGCGGAATCTTCCGCCTTTTCATCATGCAGCCTGCGCCATTTCGGGTGCGGCTGCATTGGGCAACGCTGTCTCCACCACCCCGTCCCCTTCCCCGGCTACCGCGTCAGCGTTTGCGTTGGCGTCAGCCTCGGAACCGATGTCCGTCTCTTCCGTCTCCTCCCCACCATCGGCATGGTCATTCATCCAGCCGATGATTCCACGCCGCCGGTCCAGCTTTTGCGTCCATTGTTCCAGCGCCGTGGCAAAGCCCGCCGCATCGGGCACCCAGTGCCCGCCTTCGCCCACATGGTTCATGAGCGCCGCACGCATGAGCTTGCCCGTCTGAAGTTCGGCCAGTCCCTCGACCTTGAGTGCTTTGGTGATGCCCGGCTTACTGTAGGTCTTCAGGAACTCCTCGTTCGCCATGTTCGGCATGTAGCTGTCCGCGCCGAACAGGACGCCCAGCAGGAGCGCCTGCGGGCCGCTGCCGTCGTATGGGCTGACGTCGCAGTTCGCGATGCTCCGCACTACCGTCATCGCATGATGGCGCAGCAGCGCCGGGTCGCGCACCAGGTGCCCCTCGGGAAACAGCGCGGCCAGCGCATTATCGCGGGCGGTGGGCTGGTGATAGCTGGTATGGCTGGTGTCATTCTTCACCGTCACGTTGCCGCAACCCAACGCCAGAAGGAGTGCGCCTACAAGATCCCATGGATCAACGGCACCAGCCGCCCCGTCCAGCGCCTGGTGCAGGGCCTGCGTACGGATCTCGCCGATCATTTTCAGGCCCGTTCCTGATATATCGGCCCGCTCACGCGGCTTTTCCACGATCGGGGTGGAAAGACCATTTCCCGATGCGGCATCCTGAACTGGCGCGCGGAGCCGAAATGCTTTCTCGCAAACCTTCAGCGTCACGGGATGGAGATACACCGCAACGCGATCACCATCCTGCGGGTCCTGCCAGGACTGCACGGGAAAGCCGTTCTCGGGCAGGGTCGGATATCCATAATCGTCGGCAGGCACGATGTCGCCATTGGGTGGCAGGTCCGCCTCCATCACTTCACGCTGGGCGGACGCGTAGGCGCGGGCATCGCGGGTATAGCGGTTATCCTGCCCACCTTCCCCGAAAAGGTCTTCCTCCCAGATGATGCCATGCTTCCTGGCCATGGCGTCGTCGAACCGCGCATCACGGGCGTAGAATTCGTCAGTCGAAAGCGCCCGGGCCATATCATCCCAGGCCATGTACTGTCCGTCATCCACCATCATCCGGTATTCGGCGGGATCGGTGCCCTCGCCCGCGCTCTCCGCCCATATTTCCGCCCAGACACGGGCCTGTTCCTCGGGTGGCGCTTTCGCGATCGCCTTGCGGTCCACACCATCGGGGCCAATGCCCAGTTCAATGGCATCAAGGATCGGGGGATGCAGGTGCGCCAGCAGGTCCAGGCGCTTCAGGTAGGCCGGCGTCACCATCAGCGCCCTGCAGATGGCGTTATCCTTCATGTCCTGCTCGCTGCGCATCCGGCTCACCGCGCGCCACTGGTCCGGCTCGCTCATACCCTGGCGGACCATGTTCTCCGACGCCGCGACCAGCGCATCCAGCGCCTCATCGGCCGATGTCACGAAAACCGGGATGGCTTTCTGCTTCGCCATGATGGCGCACCGCACGCGGCGATGCCCCGCGATGATCGTCAGCGTCCCGTCTTCCGCTTCACGCACGAGCGGGGGATGGATCAGGCCAACGGATTTGATGTTGAGCGCCAGCCTGCGGTCTTCCTCAACCGGTACGGCCGCCTTGCGAGGGTTATCCGGGTTCACATGCAGGGTTTTCGGGTCAACGGCTTCGCGCAGTTCCATGGTCATGTCCTTTTTTCCTGAATTCCGTCTTTCGACATCATTCCGGCGGCCAGGGGCCGCGTCGGCGCGCAAGGCCGCGCGCAGCGCGCCCGGCCTGAGCCTTGCGCGCCGACGCGGCTGCTGGCAGCCCCCACGCCTTTCCTTCGCTTTTTCCAATCCGGCCGTCAGGCCGCCTGTGCCTCGTCCTCTCCGGCTTGAGCCGTGTCATCATTCGCTGCTTCTCCCTCGACCACGGTCGCGGCCAGATCCGCTTCCAGCGCCTCGAGTTCCTCGCGCTTTTCCTCCAGCAGGGCCTGTTCGGCAAAAGGCGCCCCAAGACGCGCTTCGTAGCCCGGCAGGCGGCGGATCGTCCCGTCACGTTCGCGGATGGTATTTTCCAGCGCGGCTTCGAACGTCAGCAACAGATGCTCGATGCGCGAGACCAGACCCAAAGGCGTCACCTCGTCGTCGAGCCGGATGGCCGCATCTCCCTGTTCAAGGGCCATGTAGAGAGACACGTCGGCCTTTGGTTTCTTTGCCTGCACGCTGTGTATCTCGCGCGCCTCGCACATCACGTCAAAGCCGCCGATCCGGCCCAGTTTCCATTCCCCTTCCTCACCATTACGCTCGGCCATACGCACCTGCGACAGGAGATATGCCCCGGCCTTCTCCCGTGCACCGACAGCCGCGCGTGCGGTTTCCAGAACAAACGCCTCCCCCCTTGTCGACCGACGCCGTGCGATATCCGCCTCGATCTTCGGAATCATCGCATCCGCGGCTACAATCTGCCGCCGGGCCGTCTGGATTGCGCGCTTCACGTTGAACTGGTCATCGTAATGGGCTGCATGCAGGCGTTCGAGGCGGGCCAGTTCCGCCTCCAGACCTGCTTTCTTCAGGAGGCGCTCATCGCCCGATGCCAATGCCTTCGCCATTGCGAACTGGTTGGCCTCGGCACCAATGTCCTCAAGGCGGCGGATGGTGCGGTCGCCGGACATCGCGAGGCAGATGAAGCGTTGCTTGCGCTCCAGCATCTGCCAGTTCGTGGCATCAACCGAGCCTTTCTGGGCATAGGCGTAAATCTCGATCTCGTGGTTCTGGTTTCCCTGCCTCTCGATCCGGCCCTCGCGCTGGATGATGTCAGCGACCAGCCAGGGCACATCGAGATGGTGCAGTGCCTTCAGGCGCTGCTGGGCGTTGACGCCCGTTCCCATTGTCGCGGTCGAGCCGATCAGGATGCGCTTGCGGCCGGAATTCATGTCCGCGAAAAGGCGCTGCTTGGCCGCCGATTTTTTATAGTGCTGCATGAACGCGATCTGCTCGGCCGGAACACCCAGCCGGATCAGTTCGTCGCGTATCCAGGTGTAGGCGGAAAACCCGCGTTTTGCGAGCGCGCTTTCCGTGCCCAGGTCGGAAAAGATCATCTGCGCCGCACCCGGCAGGTCATAGGGCGCCCCGGTTTCCGGATCGACATACCGGGTGTCCGAGGTGGCCTGCCAGATTTCAAAGACCTTCCCGATCATGATGTTGAGCTTGCTGAGCGGGTCACTCTCCATTCCCGGCGTCACGAAACGCAGGTCGATCCCGGCGTGCCGCGCATCGGTAATCACCGACAGAAGGATGTCGTCGCCTTTCTTCGGTCGGCCGGTCCGGTTCTCGATGGCGCTGATCCGCTGCGCCAGCGTCTGCTGGTAAGCCTTGAAATTGTCATTCGAGGGGGCGACCACGATCTCGCGGCGACCGCCCCGGATCAGGGGCAGTTTCACATACTGGCGCAGGTCATCAGGCAGCACCACGTCGGCGAAGCTGCGATACATCGACATGAGATCGGCGACATTGACGAACTCGGAAAACCGCGTGACCGGCTTGTAAAGGCCGCTGGGCTGCAGTTCGAGTTCCGTGCGGGTCTCCCCGAAATTCGCCGCCCATGCATCGAATTCATGCAGGCCGCGTTCCTCAAGACCGACAGGCTGCATGAACCGCTGCACGGTATACATCTCGCCCAGTGTATTCGTGATGGGGGAACCCGATGCCAGGACGAGGGCGCGCTCGGGGTTGTCCTGCGCGATGAAACGCGACTTCACGAACAGGTCCCAGGCCCGCTGCGAACCGTTCGGGTCGACGCCCTTGAGGTCGGACTGGTTGGTGGCGAACGACAGCTTGCGGAACAGTTGCGCCTCATCGACAAGGATCTGGTCAATGCCGATCTCACCGATATGCAGAAGATTGTCCTTGCGCGCGGCCAGTCCTTCCAGCCGGGCCTCCATCTTTTCCTTCATCTGCTCGATACGCTTGCGCGACAGCGCATCATCACGATCCACTGATTCCAGAAGATCCTCGTACGAAGCGATCTGCCCCGCGATGAGGTCGCGCTCGAATTCGGCGGGCGTGGGAATGAACTTGAACGCATCATGGGTGATGATGATCGCGTCCCAGGCTCCCGTTGCCGCCCTGGCAAGGAAACGCTGGCGCTTCGCCTTTTCGAAGTTGGTCTCATCCGCAACCAGGATACGCGCGGTCGGGTAAAGCATCAGGAACTCACGGGCCATCTGGGCGAGGCAGTGCCCCGGCACGGTGATCAGGGGCTTGCTGACCAGCCCCAACCGGCGCTGTTCCATGACTGCGGCGACCATGGAGAAGGTTTTCCCCGAACCTACGGCATGGGCCATGTAGGTGCTGCCCGCCGCGATAATGCGCCAGATGACCCGCTTCTGGTGCGCGCGCAGCGATATGACGGAACTGGCGCCGGGCAGGGTCAGGTGCGCGCCATCGAACCGGCGCGGCACGAGATTGTTGTAGACGTCGTTGTAATGGCGCACGAGGCGTTCACTGCGGTCGGGATCATTCCAGACCCAGTTGTGGAAAGCCTGCCTGATCGCGGCCAGCTTTTCCTTGGCCGCTTCCGTCTCCTTCGTGTTCAGCTCGCGATGCTCGCCATTTTCATCACGCCACACATCCCATATCTTCGGGATCGACTGGTTGAGCGCGTCATTCAGCAGTTCGCCCGCATGGCGTCGCTCGGTTCCCCATAGCGACGTCGCCTCGGCCTTGCCCCGGAACGGTGCGGTATCCAGGCTCCATGCGGCAACCTCGACGGTATGACGCACCGTCGTCTCGACCCCGATCACCTCGGAAATGAAGGCGCTCACATCGGCAGCCGGGAGCCATGGCGCGCCCAGTCGTGCCGTAATGTCGGACGGGCGCAGGTCCTCGGGCTGGACCCCCTCAAGCGCCGTCACGTTGCGAGCGTAGCGGACGTCGGTCCGGGCCGCCTCCCGCGCCTCGCGAAGCTTGGTGCGGACGGGGCCGGAAAGCGCCTCGTCCGCCGTCACCCATACATCCCGCCCGTTTGTGCTTCGTGCGGGGTCAAGGTAGATCGCATCCCCCAGTTCGCTGATCGCCTGCGCCTCGGAGCGACCAAGGAGTTCCGCCACGCGGGGGATCTCCACCCCACCCGTCTCATGCAGGCACACGGCGAGGGCATCGAGGGCGGTATGGACTTCCGGCTCGACAGGGGCATGGACAACCCGCTCCGAGAAAATCGGCCCCATGGCGCCGACCTGCTTCTCGGCGTCGTAATTCTCGATCGACGCCACCAGCCACACGTCCGGGTCATCAAGAAATGGCTGGAGGTTCGGGCGGCGCTGGGTCTCGGTCTCCACGCCGGTCTTCTCGCTGATACGGGTCGTCGTGTTCGTCAGGTTGATCGGGCCGAACTGGCGGACAAAACTGGTATAGGCACGCCTGAGGTCGGACTGTGGCCTCCCGTAGGGCCGGTTCTCCATCTGTGCGCGCAGCACCGCCCGTGTGGCGTCACGCACGGGAACCAGCGCCTCCATGATCCGGGCATGCTTCTGGAAAATGCCCTCGGTGCTGCCTTTCCGGCGGATCGGGACCACGACCCCCACGCCGCCCACGATCTGGTGCAGCACGCGGTTCTCAATGTAGTAGCTGCCCTCCTTGAGGGTCGCGCCATCCGCTGCCGTGCCGATACGCGGTCGCGATACGGGAGTTGAGAAATCGCAGCTTTCCGGCGCGGGGAAGCGGATGTCGGGGGCTATGCGCGCCAGGGCGTCCGGCAACGCGCAATCCAGGACAATCCCGGCGATCGGCGCGCAGGTGTAATCGGGGCCGAACTGGGTGGTGGTCCAGTCATGACGGCCCAGCACCTGCTCACCGTGTTCGAGGAAATAGCGGTTGATGAACAGCGGCCCGTCACCATGGTTGCTGTCGGCCACCTCGCCCGTCTCCAGCCAGCTTTCATCCCCCGGCATGTCCCCCACCATGCGACGGCGCAGGACAAGGATATCCACGACCACCTCGGTGCCGGCTTCATCCTTCATCGCTCCCTGCGGCAGGCGCACCGCCCCCAGAAGGTCAGCAATGGAAGCGATATGCGCGCGCGCCGTCATGTCGCGCTTGTCCATCGTATGGCGTGATGTCACGAACACTGCGATACCCCCGGGCCGCAGGGCCTCCACGGAGCGTGCGATGAAATAGTCATGCAGCGACAGGCGCAGCCGCCCGATCGTGTCGCCCCCCCGCACGGTGCGGTTGGAAAATGGCGGGTTGCCGATCACCAGCTCGTAACGCTCGCCCGGAACGGTTTTCGTGAAATCCTCCTGCCGGATCCACTGGTTCGGATAAAGCGCACGCGCGATACGCGCCGTCAGGGAATCATTTTCGATGCCGGTAAAGGCCATCTTCCCCTCCAGCTTTTCAGGACGGGTAGCGATGAACAGGCCAGTGCCGCAGCCTGGCTCCAGCACGCGTCCTCCCGAGAATCCCATCTTCGTGACCATGTCCCACAGTGAACGGACCATGAGTTCCGGGGTGTAGTGGGCGTACTGGGTGGCGCGCATGAGGCCGGCCCGTTCGGCATCGCTCGTGCTGTCATGGAGAGCACGGCCAATGTCCTCCCACCCGGCGCGGAACCCATCATCCCCATGGGGGAAGAGCGAGTTGGCCAGTTCGCCCGCGCCGAAGCCGGTAAACCGGATCAGGACATCCTGTTCGGCCGTCGTGGCGGCGCGGTCTTCCTTCTCCAGTTCCGCCAGCAGGCGGATCGCCGCGATGTTGTCACGCGCACGCTCCTTCCACGTCGCCCCCAGGTGGCGGGTGCCGACCAGACGGTAATCGGTGCGCGGGATAATGAGGGGAGTGGACGCGGATACGGGGGCCGCGCCCTCCTCGCCTGCAAGCTCACCCCAGAACAGGTCTGCGGTGCCCCCGCTGCTCAGGGCGGATGTATCGAACAGGCTGAGCTGGTCGTGATATCTGTCACTCATGGCTGGACTCCGGGTAGGCGCGAACGACCGTCCCTGCCGGTGCAGGACGATTGCCGCGATGTCTGTGATCTTGTGGAAGGGGCGGAATCCAGCGGGTCAGTGCCGCGTGCCGGGTTTCCTTTTCTTCACTCCTCTCCCGCGACCGGGACGGGGGGACGGGCGCAAGGGCGGCGCTTCGCGCCGGGATCGGGGCGACCCGCAGGCCTGCGCTGCGAAGCAGTCGGGGCGAGGACACGAACCGACCAACCCCTTGCGCCTGGCCCGCCGGTCTGGTGCGTCCTTTTTTCTTGTGTTCCCGTTTCTGCTTTTTTCTGCTTCCCGCAGCCACGCCGCGGGCTAACCCGGTCCGGCGCTCTCGCCGAAAGCCCCTGCGGGCAAGCACCAATGCCCGGTCAGCACCGGGCCTGCCCAGTCGGGCGAGAGGGCCTGCCGGACCAGGCCGGGATGCTGCAGGGCAGCAGGGAACGGGCGCCCCCGATCGGCAAGGGCATTCAGGTTGATGTCGCGCCGTATCGTGCAGCCGAAGGCATGTTCGTATGCGGCGAAGCGCGCAAAACGATCGGGCGCGATGAGGCGGAAGGTCGCAGCCTGGTCGGCTGACATGAAAATGCAGCCAAGGCAGGACAGCCGGCCAAAGCCGATCCGGTATGGCAGGGCTGGCACGATGCGGTGCCGCCTGAGACTGTCCCACACCATCGCCTCGGTCCATCCGTGAACCGGACGCCAGTGATCGACATGGCGGGGTCGACGCCGGCTGGTACGGGTATCCGTGCGATGTGGCTCGAAGATGGCGTAGCGCGCGCGACCGGGGCTTTCTTCCGCGCGCTCCCCGGTGATGAACAGCGTCTGGCGACCGAGGAACCGGTCCTGCCTGCGTAGCGCCATGGCGGCGACGTCGATCTTGGCGACACTGCTGCACCAGCGCACGGCGAGGTTCCCGCTGATCTGGGGAAAGCGCAGGCGTCGGCCCGGTTTCCCCTCCCCACCCCTGCGCATGCTCCCGTCCGGGGTCTCGAAACTGACCGGGGCAGTTGGCGTGCCGTCGCGCAGCATCTCCCGCAGGATGCCGCCGTCACGCCAGGACATGTAGCATGGCAGACGGAAGGCGCGGGCGATCTGGCGGACATAGCCCGGGGTGGAGGGCCAGTCCATGAACCCCTCCCCTCCCCCGTCCACGTCATGGTGCCACAGCTCGATGGTTTCGGGCCGCGCCCCCAGTTCCAGTGCCGCGATCAGCGACGCGATGCTGTCCTTGCCACCGCTGAGGGCCACGATGATATGGTCATAGCCCCGTGGGTCCGGGATCACGCGGCAAACCGCGCCACCGGGGACCCCGTACGGACTGCATTCGGAGCAGTGCCGCCCACCGAGCTTGCCCAGAGCCGTAGCGGCTTGCTGTGCCGCCCGTCCCAGGTCAGCGCCTCGCATTCCTTCAGCAGCCCGGCATGACGGGCATCGCGATCACGTTGGGCACAGACATTCTCATTGCCACCAGCCCAGCGCCGGCATGGCTGCCCCGGCTCCGCGTCACAACCGCGACAGGGAAGGGTGATGGCCGGATCACCCGCCATCCAGGTAACGCCGCAGCGGGTGCAGGTCAGGGGGGCTGTGACATTGGCCCAGCGCATCGGGGCAGGCGGGCGAGGGGAGGCTGTGGCGGGAATATGATGTGGACGCATGATGCCTTTCTCCATTTCTGGTTTTGACATCATCCGCGCGACCGGGCCGCGACGGCCGGGGCAAGGGCGCCGCTTGCGGCGGGATCGGCGCGGCTACGCGGCGACCCACCCCTTGCGCCGGGTGGCGGGGGCTGGTGCGAGTTTTCCCATACCGTTTTTTCTTAATGGGGCATGCGCTTCGCCTTACGCGACGATGAATGGCATAACGGGTAGTCGGTATCGGGTATCTTGTAGATAACAGAAACCCAGGTGGTACCCGGTACCCGAGCGATACGTGACAACATAGGCAGCGATAAGGCCGCGCGCCAAAACAATATTTCAGAGGCAATTATCACGAGGGTTAAGCAGTTGGCTCGCAATCGGCAAGCCGATGTTAATTTAACGTAAGAGGTTGTTCTAGCTTTTCCTTTACCGGAAAAGGTCTCGGTTTTGCTGCACATAAAATACGTATCAACGATGATTAAATACCCGGTTTCATCTAGATACCCGATTCCGTCTGGATACCGGATATCCTAATGGCACCTTTCCAGCGAGAAATAGATCCTAAAGGCGTTTCACATAGACACGTGGTGCAAGCGGTTATCCTTTTAACCGACGTGGACATGGAACAAATTATTCCCGGCCTCATCGCAAATGCCCCCATCGTCAGGAATGATATGGCCATAGAGGCGGCTACGGTTGGTATCGGGTATCGGGTATCGGGTATCGGGTATCGGGTATCGGGTATCGGGTATCGGGTATCGGGTATCAGGTATCAGGTATCAGGTATCAGGTATCAGGTATCAGGTATCAGGTATCAGGTATCAGGTATCAGGTATCAGGTATCAGGTATCAGGTATCAGGTATCAGGTATCAGGTATCAGGTATCAGGTATCAGGTATCAGGTATCAGGTATCAGGTATCAGGTATCAGGTATCAGGTATCAGGTATCAGGTATCAGGTATCAGGTATCAGGTATCAGGTATCAGGTATCAGGTATCAGGTATCAGGTATCAGGTATCAGGTATCAGGTATCAGGTATCGTGAGCAACCAGGCGCACCTGTCAAGGTTCTCTCTTGCCAAGATTCTACGCACTTTCCTCTCGCAATCGAGCACCATCTCTCTTGGCCGGCCGATGGGGAGCATGTGCTACTGCTAAATCATCCACACGCCCGCCCCGCCTTTATTATAGACAACAGAGTACAGAGTGATTTTTTGGTACCGGGTATCTAGTAGATACCTGTTTGCATGGTACCAGATACCCTAATGATACCCAGCGTCTACTGGCTACCCGGTATCCTTCCGGTATCTTATTTATTTTAGGTACTGGGTATCTTCCCGATACCGGGTATCTATGATATCACAACGACGTTGCTTTTATCCATGAACTGGAGATTCTCTTTATGCCGGTCATAGTTTTCGCCAGCAGTAAAGGTGGGGTAGGGAAGACCACATCGGCTTTCACTTTGGCATCAGTGTTGGTAGCTAATAACGCTCCCACCACCCTTGTTGATGCCGACCCGAACCTACCCATCCAGAAATGGGCCGAGCGCTTCCCTACCAATCGCCCCTCAACCCTCTCGGTTGTTCCGGCACTTGGAAGCGACGTAGCTGACGCCGTAGACACCGCCAAGGACCCTTTCGTCATCGTAGATCTGGAAGGTAGTCGCAATGTCGAAGTAAGCGTTGGTCTGGGACGCGCAGACCTAGCTCTGATTCCGATGAAGGGCAGCCAGCTTGATGCCGACGAAGCGACAAACATTATCAAGTTGATTAAACGGCAAGAGACAGTCTTCCGCAGGCGCATTCCTTTCAGGGTATTCTTTGCGCAGACTTCACCGGTTATCGCAGACAAGGGCATGCGCGATATTCAGGCTCAGCTCGAAGATGCAGGGATACCTATGCTCAAATCATCTATAGTGGAACGTGCAGCCTTTAAGGCGCCGTTTCGCCTTGGCGGCACAATTTATGACTTGTCTCCGAAGGAGGTTCGGAACCCGGCCAGTGCAATAGAAAATGCGGAGCATTTCGCAACCGAGGTGCGTGATGTTTTGCGCGAAGAGATGGGAAAGCACTAATATGTCCCAAGAACCCAGGCCGTCGGCCAAGTTAGACTTTTCTGATTTCACGGACGTACCGATAAAACGGCCACCGGTGGATAAAGCCATAACTCATCAAGCTATCAATGAGGCAGCTAAAGCGGGTTTCACGGCGAGAACTGACACCGTAAAAATAGATGGCAGAAGCTTACGTCGTACAGGAAGGACTGCCCAGATGAATATGAAAGTCCTTCCCGAGACAAAAGCTCGTTTTCAAAAACATCTCGTAAAATTCGGAAGCTCAGATGAGTTCCTGAAATTTCTGCTAGATTTATATGACCAGGGAATGCGGTCTCCCTAATTGGGGAGACTTATCCCTTGGCTGCTACAAAAGTGCACGCCTGCCGAGTAGCTTACCGAGATGACACTGCAATTAAGCTTCCATGGCTCCTCGAGCCGCGGAAGGTGGGCGAGTGATCTATCTTACCTTTTGATTGAATATCCAATATTTCGTCCACAAACAGCGAAAGATATGAGAATGACAGATGACATTTGTAAGAGTGAGAAGGGGAGGCAGACAGCTTATCTACGGATCGGCGCGTGGTACGATCCGAAACAAGATTCCATACATCTGACGCTACCTCGCTCTGGATGGTTTCATACTACTGTACGCCGAGATCCAACGAGCAAACGTGGCCATCCAAATCTGTTTGAGAAGCTTGCCCGTGCGATGCAAATTGCAGGTGTCCCAGCCCCGGTAATTGGCAAGGATGGCGAGACGCCTCCCTCTTGACGCTTGATGTATCTTTATAACCATACCTGCTACAAGAGTGCACGCAGACGCGATGATACCACGTTAGCTTTCGTTGTTTTGATCTGCACTGAGGTGCTTTGTGGCGTGAAGCCAGGTTCCATGAGGCGCTACAAAAGTGCACACCTCGCGCTGCAATATTATCTTTTCCTGACCGGCGGGGGGGTTGGATGCAGGACTAACCCCTTGCGCTGGTCCATCTCGGTGATACGAGCCCGGGGATAGACCGCAAGTGCTAAGTTTAAGTTTGGGATAAAACGACTACGGAAATTGTTGAGTTGACTATAGGATGCCCCAAACTGAATTTTAAGCGCTGTCCATGATATGGGCGTTGGCGAGGTCAGGGAGTGCAGTCTATAGGCTAACCAACAATATATATCTAATGCCATACTGTTGTTACTAAGAGCTTTTATGGCGGCTTCTTCTAATGGCACAGGATGCTTCTTAAGCCCCTCAAAAAAACCTTCGGATAACCGGGCTTTCTGCATGAATTGCTGATTGCTGTTACCGTCTGCGTCCGCTTCTAAAAATATGGCGGAGTCCACGATACTTTGATTCGATAGCCCCCGAGCTGCTCCACGCACGACCTCAAAGGAAAGTCTGCAGCGAGATAAACGCTCGGCCTGTTCTCTTACGATTTGTAAGTTTTTTCCCCCAATCGGAATTCCCATGCGGTTCATCCAGGAACGAAGACTCTTCCCTAGTTCGATATCTCGTGAATTCGTCCGAATAGCCTCAGACTGCATGTAGATTAGGATCAGTCGCGCTCGGCTACCATAAGGGACTCCAACAGGAACAGGCTCACCTTCGCTCCCTCGTTTCATTCCAGGCTGAATAATAAGACACACTTGGTCACTAGATAACTGCCAGCCCTTGTCGTCAGGGAGCCGTCGATGAGGTAGAGCAGCTTGGCACCAACCAGAATAAAGAAACCCGATACCGCTATCTTCATCAGCCATATACATAGCGGCGGCCTCGATCTCGGGTCGCTCAAAATCGAAATCAAGAGCGCGTTGACGCCCATAAGACTCCAGTATTTGGTGCAGCTCGCTCATAGGCTCTCCTTCACGCTCAGCCTATCAAAACGATTGGCGTACGTCGCCGTGCACTTTTGTAGCGGGGATACGAGTTAAAATATATTAGATATATATTAGTATGCACTACAAAAGTGCACGGGGTAATTCCACTTTGTCGCTGTTTCCTCCATCTGGCTTGCTGAGGCTAGCTTCAACAGTGCACATGTCCCGCTACAAAAGTGCACGGGCTTTCTATGGGAGCGCGCGAGGAGGGCGATATTCTGGCATGCTATTCCTTGAATGGTCCCCAACACACGCGATAATTACGGTTATCGCGTGTGGGGGAATTGATAGCGGTTGAGTCGCCTGCCCGGGGCTGTCATCCTGCTTTCATGACCACCAGAACCCTGAGACCCGATCTTCTGCCCGGATACCCCCGCTGGGAAGATAGGGTTATGATGGCCGGAAATGGTTGGCTTCGCTCTTGTGTTGGCCATCGGAATGTCCACTTTTCCTTTCCGATACCGAACACCGTGACAATCAGGCAATTGAGCCTCGGGGTCAGAGAATAGAAGACTGGTGTTGCGATCCAAACTTCACTATCTTACGAAAAGTAAGATAGGAGGGCGCCATGGAAACGGTCACTTTGCGCAAGCAGGGCAATTCGGTCGGGCTCACGCTGCCGGCGGAGACCCGTATTCGACTGGGACTGGAAATCGGGCAAGAACTCACGCTGGTCGAGTTGGCTGACGGCATTAAGCTGGTGAAGCGCAACCTCAAGCTCGAACGCCAGATGGACCTTGCCCGCGAAGTGCTGCGCGAACAGGCTGACGCACTTCAGGAGCTGGCGAAACGGTGAACCAACCGGAGTTTCTTGAGCTTGATGCCGTGCTGTTCCTGCACGATTGCGCTTTGCGCGAATATGGCGGCGCGCAGGGAATCAAAAGTATGGATTTGCTGCATAGCGCGCTAGACCGGCCGTTGAACCGCTATCACTACGCTGATCCGGCCCTTGTGGATCTGGTTGACATCGCCGCCGCCTATGCCTTTGGCATTGCGGGCAACCACCCATTCAATGATGCCAACAAGCGGACTGGCTGGGCGTGCTGTGTACTGTTTCTTAAAGCGAACGGCCAGAACGTCGCCATTGCTGCGCCGGACGTGGTGGCGTGCATGGTCGCTCTGGTCGAAAGAAAAATCGATGAGACAGAATTCGCCATTTGGCTACGGAAACATCAGCTTCCATAGGATTATCGCCGACACGGATATGTCCGCTTCCGCTTCATATCAGACACCCAAGCAGTTATGACGGTTGCCCGAAAGCCGACATTGTCAGGCGAGTCGCGATAGACCGCGTTTGGGACTTTTCTGCCGTTCCCAATGGACTTTGCGAGCGGCAGGTCCTGTCAGGAGCTGACACCCAGCGCTTTCCCGACCGGCGAAATCACGCTGGGTCAAATCCTCCGTCCCGCAACGATTTACTTTTTTAGATCATAGCCTGGAGCTAGACGCATCAGATGAAGATTTTCTGGTCTTGGCAAAGCGACACTCATCAGCCGAGTAATCGCTATTTCGTCCGCGATGTCCTTGGCAATTTGGCCAAAACGCTGAACGGGGTCGACGATGCCGCTGAAGAGTCCGACCGCCCTGTTGACACAGAGGAAGACGGAGAGGACGAGGGTGCCGAGACAGGTGATGATTTCGTCTCGGTGGATCATGATACAAAAGGGCTTGGTGGATCACCCCGAATCGCGGAACGGATTCTTGAGAAGATAGCGGCCGCCGCAGTCTTCGTCGCGGACGTGACACCCATTGCCGAGGTTCCGGGTGGCAAGCACGTTCCCAATCCCAACGTCATGATCGAGCTGGGATATGCGCTGCATGTCTTGGGCGAGGAAAGAATCGTGCTAGTCGGGAACAAGGCTTTTAAGGCCAAGCTGTCGCGGCTTCCCTTCGATCTACGTCACCGCTCGGCGCCGGCTTTCTACACTCTGCGGCCTGATGCGACTGAGGAACGAAAGGCCGAGGTCGCCGCCGAATTGATGTACGACCTGCGAGACCGGATTGCGCCAGGTCTGAAGCTGGCGTTGAAACAGCTGCGCGAAGACACTCGCCGGACGAGGCGGATGCCGGAACTCTCTGTTATCCTCGAACGAGAAACTGACGGCCCATTTCTCATCTCGCAGACACCGCAGCGCAACGACGTGAAGACGCTGGACGAGATCAGGGCGGAGAATCCGCCCCTTCGGTTCCCGACGTCACCGATTGACGGGAGGTTACACGGTATCATCGCTTCGCAGCGCGGACTGTTAAGCCGTGGCATGGGAAGGCCGGGGCGCCAACCGGACCAATGGACGTCCGAGGAAACCGAAACATACAATCGGTTGGTCCAGCAATATTATCGCCGCTACGACGCCTTTCTCGACGAACATGATGAGCACAGCAAGCTTCTCCAGCGCACTTTTCAGGTCCAGCTGGCTGTCAAGAATTCGGGCACGTCCCCCGCGACGGGGATTGATGTGG
The DNA here is from genome assembly GCF_021295395.1 of Komagataeibacter sp. FNDCR2. NCBI lineage: Bacteria > Pseudomonadati > Pseudomonadota > Alphaproteobacteria > Acetobacterales > Acetobacteraceae > Komagataeibacter > Komagataeibacter sp. FNDCR2. The sequence continues at coordinate 63,206 of NZ_JAIWOU010000002.1, read as the reverse complement.
ACATCTATTTCCCCGATTGCATCATACTCCGGGACCACGACGAAGCGCCGGCGTCCGCACCCGAAGCACCTGAGCCTCCGGCCAAGGTCATCGTCGATAACGATGGAAATTACGGGCACATCGTTTCAGTTCAGCCGCTATGGAACGACTCCATCACGAAGGGTACCTATATCCGCCACACGACACTGATCTATCCGGAACATCGGCATGTTCACTTCTCTGTGAACGCGCTCAAGCACCACACTACTGCGAGTTTCGAACCGATCTTCGTGACATTGGCCACCGAACAGGACGTCACTTCATTCGATGCGAAGTATGTCATCAAGGCAAACGAGCCGATCGATCCAATAAAAGGCGAGGTGCATTTTGACGTTCGCCTAATGGTCGGCAAAACTACTTGATCTGCTGAATTGATTGTTTTCGTAGATGCGTTCGGGCCGTGCCCCGCCGGGAAGCGGCGGAGCACGGCGTGGATCGCCGCGATTGACGAGCGTAACTGCCTAGCCGCTGTTGAAACCTTGAATGACTAGTTGCGGCGTGAGCCGACCTTCCTAAAGCCGCATCGGAACGGCGTAAGTTGGTCGGTAGCTGTCATGAACGTGAATACCTCGAATGGCTGCTTTCGGTCACCCCTACCCACGGTCACAGACGACATGGATCGGTGGGGACGGCAGATCGTCGAGCAGGGCATACCGGTGCCACTGCCCTGCTGGACAGTCTTCCTGCAGCACAATGGATGCTGGGACATCGCGGGTATGACACCGACTGGTTCAGGGACGCCCTGGAAGCGAAAGGTATAAGGTCCTGCATTCCAAGACGGAAATCTCCCGAAAAACCGGTCAGATACGACAAGAGAAAATATAAACGCCGCAATCGCATCGAGATCATGTTCGGAAGGCTCAAGGACTGGCGGCGGCTTGCAACCCGCTACGACAGATGCCCGCCCGTCATCTTCTCGGCCCTCTGCCTTGCCGCAACCGTCATGTTCTGGCTATGAGTCCTGAACCTACGGTGAATGCAGACGCTGCCTAAAACTGAGATTAGATTGTAGATTTTTTATTTTTTCTAATTAACATGGAATTAGTGTTTTGTTTTTTAGGGAAATATAATGCAGACCGATATGGAATCAATACACAATGCCTTTTTGGAAATAGACCAGCGGGCGGAGAGAGCAACAGATGATATACTTAAAGATACATTCGTTGATACAAAGCCACTATTCAATATGCTTTCATCTAGGAATAACCAAATTATTTATGGACGGAGGGGAACCGGAAAAACACATGCATTAAAATATCTGCAAAATGTCATAATAAATAAAGATGAGTTTCCAGTTTATATTGATTTAAGAAATGTAGGATCTAATGGTTCAATTTACACAGATCCGGCACGGCCTCTAAGCGATCGTGCCGCAACACTTATATCTGACGTGCTACTTTCCATTTATGATATATTAAATAGGAGAGCAAGCCAATCAATAAAAGAATTTATCCATCCTCATATTATATTAGAAGCATTGGAAGAGTTAAGAAACTCTATTGGAGAAATGAGGATCTCTGGTTCTGTGGATATAGAAGAAAAAACACAAGAGAGTTCAGAGAGAAAAAATAACTTATCTATAAAAAAAGACGAAAAATTTGGGATTTCATTTAATACAGAACGTTCGGGATCTTCTCATGAGAGTGCATCCATAAAGCAATCAGGAAAAAATCTATTGCATATTAATTTTGGACGGATTTCAACGTCCTTAAGCGCAATAATAGATATACTAAATATTAAAAGGTTGTGGGTTCTTCTTGATGAGTGGAGTGAAGTCCCTATGGACTTACAGCCATATCTCTCTGACCTAATAAGAAGAACCATTCTTCCCGAAAGAAAAATCTCAATAAAAATTGCAGCTATTGAACATCGATCGAATTTCTCAATCTCAATCAACAGGGGAGAGTATATTGGATTAGAATTGGGAGCGGATATTTCAGCAAACCTAAACTTAGACGATTTCTTGGTATTTGATAATGATAAAAAAAGATCTATTGATTTCTTTAAGACGTTATTATTCAAGCATATAATAACGTCAGGATCGATACCAGATTCAGTAAAGACCCCAGATGACCTTGTTCGTGTTTTATTCACGCAAACAGCTACATTTGAAGAATTCGTTCAAGCAGTTGAAGGTGTTCCGCGCGACGCTTTAAATTTAATGACTAAGATTGTAAGTAAAGCGTGGGGAAAAAAAGCGGGGATGAAGGAAATTCGAGATGCTGCGAGAGATTGGTACAATACGGATAAAATAAGATCTATTCAAAATAATGAGTATTTAACTAGGTTTCTTAATTACATTGTTGACGAAATTATTGGCAATAGAAAGGCAAAAGCATTTTTAGTTAAATCCAACATGAAGTTGGATGAAATAGATGAGCTGTTTGATTTTAGAGTTTTGCATATACTAAAGAAAAATATTTCATCTCGGGATGAACCAGGAATTCGCTACGATGCTTACAAAATAGATTATGGATGCTATGTTGAATTGATTAATACGTCTCAGTCGCCACATGGTATGATCGAAACCGAGGATGGGGCTTATATTGATGTGCCGAAGGACGACTACAGAGCTATTCGTAGAGCAATTTTGAATATAGATACATTTCGTGCTCTTTCAAAATAATTTTATGTAGTTAGATATGTCTTTTCTGAAAAGAGCACGGATATCAACAAGGTTATGTTCAGGATCTATTGATTTTTTGAATTGAACTATGTTCCGTGACTCACGTGCATTCGGGGAGAACGGACCTGTCAGTGATGTGTTTTCCGCCGTCCGAAAGCCAGATGAAGAGAATTACATCATATCTTCCTCTGGCTCACGGAGTATTGTACGTGGATGATCCGCGGATTCCGAGGCTGCATGCAGCTCCTGTACGAAGCGTCTTGAACGTAAGGCATGCACGCCTTACTATCGACCTGTTGATAGGAGGGGTCCATGGCATCCTTAACCGTTACCGCCAAGGGGCAGGTCACGCTCAAGCGCGAACTGCTCGAACATCTCGGTATCCAGCCGGGTCAGCGGGTCGATTTTGAAAAACTGCCCGGTGGTGAAGTGCGTGTGCGCGCCGCTCGGCCATCTGGCAGCATTGATAATTTCCTGCATTGCCTCGATGGCCGGGTGAAACTGAAAAAGCCGCTCACGATTGACGAGATGAACACGATTGCTGCGGCTGGCTGGGCTGGCGAACTGGCTGACAAGTGAAGATCATCGCCGATACGAATGTGCTTGCGCGTGCCATCCTTCAGGATGATGCGGCCCAGTGCCGGGCCGCGCGAAAGGTACTGACTGACGCGTCCCTGATTGCCGTATCACTGCCTTCCCTGTGCGAGCTGGTATGGATACTCCGTCAGGGCGCAAAACTGCCAAAGGGTGACGTCGCCACGGCCGTTCGCGCATTACTCGGCACGAGCAATGTGGTGATGAACCGTCCCGCCGTCGAAGCCGGTCTGGCGTTTCTGGAAGCTGGCGGTGATTTCGCCGATGGCGTTATCGCTCACGAAGGCGCCTGGCTGGGTGGAGAAACATTCGTCTCATTCGACAAAAAGGCCGTTTCCCTACTGAAGAAGCAGGGGAAGAAGACGCGGTTACTGTAACCAGGAGCAGATCATGTCCCCCACAGCGCCCCTGCATCTGGTCGCCTGCGTCAAGAAAAAGGCGTCAGGGCCAATGCGGGCGGCAGACCTCTACCAGTCGCCGTGGTTTCGGAAAGCACGCGCCTACGTCGAAGCACAGGGAGCACCGTGGTATGTCCTTTCGGCGTTACACGGCCTTGTCGCGCCTGATGATGTAATCGCGCCATACGAACAGACCTTGATGACCATGCTGGCTGCAGATCGCCGGGCCTGGGGCGAGCGGGTTGTCAGCCAGCTTGTCGAGCGTGGACATTCCCAGTCCTCCCCGATCATTCTTCTCGCTGGCGCACGTTACCGCCAGCCCCTTGCTTCGTGGCTGGGCCCCCGCGCCATTGTGCCAATGGCCGGGCTGGGGATTGGCAAACAGTTGGCATGGCTATCTGATCCCGCCAGGCTCACCGCACCTTATGATCTTCCCAACGTCATCCGGATGGGGCCAGATAAGAAGGGCGTCATCCCGACCTGATCATGAGCGAAACACCTGCCCATCCATGTCCGGTTGTGCCCGGGAACGCGCTCGGGCACATTACTGGATATCTGACAGATATGCGGTGGCAGGAGGATATTTCATTGGATCACTCGGATGGCGAAAGCCAGACGGTCATCACGGCTACGGCCAGTATCGTGTCGGCCTATCTTGCCAATGCACATACGGTGGTCACGCCCGAGGCCATTCCCGCCCTGATCCGCGATGTCATGTCGACCATTACGGAATATGCGCCCGCCAGAACCCCGGTCGGTGCCGGGACCACCGCCACGCTTTCGGATGCGCGCATATCCGCAACGCTCTTCCCTGACCATATCGTGTGCCTTGAGGACGGGAAGAGGCTGAAGATGCTCAAGCGCCATCTCCATCTGGCGCACCGGATGACGCCCGAGCAATATCGCGAGAAATGGGGCCTGCCGGCGGATTATCCCATGACCGCCCCGAGCCACGCGGAGCGACGCTCGACAATAGCTCTGGAAACAGGTCTGGGGCATGGCCGGACGACCGAAGAACCAGGCCCGCTTCTGGAGGAGAAACTCGCCGGACCGCCGCGTCCCCCGGAACCGCCATCTCAAGAAGCCGATGCGGGGAATCCGGCCCTGGATGAGAAGGGTAGTCCGAAGCAACCTCGACGGTCCGCCGTGGAAAGGGTGCTGGCCAGGCGGGCCAGGTCACGCGCAAGGAGCGCAGAGGCCTACAAAGCCGCAAAAAAGGCCGGGAAACGAGGCGGGACGCGCAAGGCGCCGCCGGAGAAGTAACCCACCCCACCATTTAATGCTTTACAGGCTGGTTTTATGTTCTCTACATGTTCCATATGGAGGGGAACATGGCAGGAACACAGACCAATGACGCCATCGCCATGCTCCGGGCGCGGATCCTGCGGATGGAGCGGCAGTCCGGCGCATTGCTTCATGAAACAGAGCGGTTATCCTGCGGATGCCCTGAGATTGATACCCACCTGTCCGGCGGGCTGGAACAGGGCACGACCCACGAAATCCTTGGGCGCGGCGTCGATACGGCCCTTGGCTGTTACGCTACGCGCTGGATCGCCTTCATCCTGTCCCATACGACCGGGACGGTCGCATGGGTCCATACCGGTCCGCTCGATCTGCACGCCCCCGGGCTGGCCCAGGCGGGGCTTCAGCCCGACCGCCTGATCTGCCTGCACACCACACCTGGCAATGTCCTCGGCCTGACCGAGGATCTGCTACGTGAGACCGGTCTGGTCGCGGTCGTGACCGATCTCGATCGTCCGATGACCCTGACAGCTTCACGTCGGCTGAGACTGGCGGCGGAAGGGACAGGCCAGACCGCATTCCTGCTCCGCCGCGCCGCCCGGTCGAATGATCCTGCCCTGCTGCAACCTTCGGCCTGCACCACCCGGTGGCGTATCGGCCCCATGCCGTGGCCGGATGGACAGGACTGCCTGGCGTTTCATCCCGGCCGCCCGCGCATGCGGGTTGAACTGCTGCGGCACAGGGGCGGCAGGGCAGGGGAGTGGATCGTGGAGACGGAACATGCGCCGCATCATCTCTCTGTGGTTTCCCCATTGGCCGACCGACCGGTTGCGTCGACATGGTTTCCACGATCTTCCAGCATCCCGCCCGCTGGTCACGCGCAGCCATGATGGCCGACGCGACATGATCTCGGCCGTTGACCAAGCTGCGGTGGCCGCAGGGATCAGCCCCGGCCTGCCCCTGGCACAGGCGCAGGCCCTTGTGCCGGACCTGAGCGTGGCGCCTGCCGATCCGGAAGGCGACGCCAGCGCCCTGTCACGACTGGCCGAATGGTGTCTGTGGTCGGCGCCCCTGACATCCGCTGCCGATCCTGATGGCATCTGGATTGACGCCACGGGCTGCGCGCACCTGCATGGCGGTGAAACATCCATGCTCACCGCCCTGCTTGCACGTCTGTCTGCCATGGGGCTTACGGTACGTGGCGCCATGGCGGATACGCCGGGCTGCGCATGGGCGGTCGCGCGTTTCGGAACGGACATGGCGACGGTCGTCCCGGAACAGCAGCATAAAACCGCGCTCGACCCCCTGCCTGTCGCGGCCCTGCGTCTGGATGCCGCCACCCGGCGAGGGCTTCTCCAGCTTGGTCTGGGGCAGGTCAGGCAGTTGCGCGAGGCGCCCCGCGCACCGCTTGCGCGGCGGTTCGGGAAGAACCTCATTCACCGTCTGGATCAGGCGCTGGGCCTGATGCCCGAACCGATCCGGCCTGTTCTGCCTCGGGACATGATACAGGACCGCCGTTCGTTTGTGGAACCCATCTCCACGGCGGAAGCCATCGCGACCGTCATCAGGGTGCTGGTTGGCGCCGTGTGTACGGCACTGCGGCAACGTGGGGAGGGTGCGAGACAGCTCGACCTGCTGTGCGAACGCGTGGATGGCGGTGTGCAGGCGGTCCGGGTCGGTACGGCCTCTCCTGTGTGCGATGCGGACCATATGGGACGCCTTCTGCGGGCACGGATCGAGACGATCGAACCCGGCTTCGGCATTGAAGCGATGAGCCTCGTGGTAAGGCAGTCCGAGCGACGCAGCACCCGTCAGTTGACGGGCATGGCCACGGAGCTGTCCGCCCCCACGGCAACCGACGCGGACCTGCTTGATCGACTTGGAAACAGCGCAGCCCTTGATTCAGGACTGGTGCGCTTCACCCGGATCGAAAGCCATATGCCCGAACGCACTCAGGCCACGGTTCCCGCCAGGCCCGATATGATGACCTCTGACTGGACATGCCCGTGGCCGCGCCCCGTGCGCCTGTTCAGCCCGCCCGAGCCCGTCATCATGATCCGTCAGGACGCGGCTGGCGTGCCGGGGGAGATGGCATGGCGCGGCCATGCCTATGGGCTTGTTGCATGCGATGGCCCCGAGCGCGTGCACGGTGAATGGTGGCGCGACGCTGGCGAATACGGAAACATCCGGAACTACTGGATTGCGGCAGAAAGGGGTGGCCTCCAGTTCTGGCTATTCCAGTCCGTCCGCGGCCCGGGGACGCCTGATTCTGCCGCGCCGTGGTTCCTGCATGGTCTTTTCTGAGGAGCGCGCAATGATAGAGGACACTCCCCCCGATCTGCGTCCGGCCAGTCTGGAGGAAATCGAAGCCTCCCTGTCACATGGCCTGCGCTACGATGGCCGGCGCAAGGTTCATACGGCGGATGAAATGATGGCCCGCATTACGGCGGAACGCCTCGTGGCCTATCTGCAGGCCTGCGGCTACGTCATCCTGCGTCGCACAGGCGCTCCCGCGCCCAGCACCAGTGCACATCATCATCCCCATGCGGAGCCGGGATAGGCGATGGCCGGGTATGTCCCGCTCCAGGTCGCGACGAATTATTCCTTCCTGCGGGGCGCAAGCCATCCTGATGAACTGTTCGCCACGGCGAAGGCGCTGGGACTTCCCGCGATCGGCGTCACCGACCATAACAGCCTTGCCGGGATCGTGCGGGCGCACCGGGCGGCTGGCGAACATGGGGTCCGCCCTGTCGTCGGCTGCCGTCTGGATCTGGAGGATATGCCGCCCGTCCTCGCCTATCCCACCGACCGGACGGCCTATGGCCGTCTGTGCCGTCTCCTGACGCTGGGCAAGAAACGGGCAGGGAAGGGTGGCTTTTCCCTGACATGGCGGGATATGGAGCGGGAAGGTGCGGGGCTTCTCCTGGTCCTGTTGCCGGATGTGCTGGAAGTTCCCCCTGTCGAAGTCCTGGCCCGCATGGCACGACGTAGCCACGAGACCGGCCTGCCCGGGTATGTCGCACTTGTCCGGCGCTTCCGGCCGGGAGATGCCACGCGCCTTGCCGCGATCGAAGAACTGACGACGAAGGTCGGCCTGCGGACGGTCGTCACGGGCGACGTTCTATTTCACAGCGCCGAACGGCATATCCTTCAGGATGTGCTGGGCTGCATCCGCCATGGCTGCACGATCGACCGGTTGGGAGACCGGCGCGAAACCTGCTCGGGCCGTCACCTGATGGCTGAACGCGAGATCCGCCAGCACTATGCGGGCCATGAGGCCGCGATTGCACGTAGCGCCGAAATCGCCGGGCTGTGCCGCTTCTCGCTTGATAACCTGAGTTACCAGTATCCGGATGAAACCGACGCATCAGGGAAAACGCCACAGGAAGCCCTTGCGGCCCTTGTCCGGACGCATCTGAAAGATCGCTATCCTGCAGGCGCACCGGACAGCGTGCTGGCCCAGCTCCGCCACGAACTCGACCTGATCGCATCACTGGATTACGCACCGTATTTCCTGACGGTCAACACGATCGTGCGGCATGCCCGCCAGCAGGGTATCGTCTGCCAGGGGCGCGGGTCCGCCGCCAATTCCGCCGTCTGCTACGTGCTGGGCATCACCGCTATTGATCCGGTCCGTTCCGGCCTCCTGTTCGAGCGGTTTGTCTCGGCGGAGCGGAAGGAGCCACCGGACATTGACGTGGACTTCGAGAGTGAGCGGCGCGAGGAGGTGATCCAGTGGATCTACGCCCATTACGGACGGGACCGGGCGGCGCTGTGCGCGACGGTGATGCGCTATCGCCGCAAGGGCGCGCTGCGCGACGTGGGCAAGGCGCTGGGCGTGCCAGAGGATGTCACGGCCGCCCTCTCGCGTCATCTGACCGGTCTGTCTGCAGACGGCGATACGCTTTCGGACCGGGCGCGGGAACTGGGTCTGAACCTTGATGACCCGCGCCTGCGCCTGACGTTGCATCTCGCGGGGCAACTGATCGGCTTTCCCCGCCAGCTTGGCACCCATCCGGGAGGCTTCGTGCTGACCCGCGACCGGCTGGACGACCTTGTGCCCATCGAGCCCGCCGCGATGGAGGACCGCCAGATCATCGTCTGGGACAAGGATGACATCGACCACCTGCGTTTCATGAAGGTCGATGTGCTGGGGCTGGGCATGCTGGGCTGCATGCGTCGTGCCTTCGGCCTGCTTGAAACCGCGCGCGGGACACGCATGGACATGGCTTCCATCCCGGCCGAGGACCCGGCCACGTACCGGATGATCGCCCGGGCGGACACGATCGGTACATTCCAGATCGAGAGCCGCGCGCAGATGAGCATGCTGCCGCGACTGAAACCGCACACATTCTATGATCTCGTGGTGCAGGTGGCGATTGTCCGCCCCGGTCCCATACAGGGCGACATGGTGCATCCCTACCTGCTGCGACGTGAGGGGAAGCAGAAACCGGACTGCCCTTCCCCTGCGCTGGAGCGCATCCTTGGCAAGACGCTGGGCGTACCGCTGTTCCAGGAACAGGCCATGCAGGTCGCTATTCACTGCGCTGGCTTCTCGCCCGGCGAAGCCGACCAGCTACGCCGTGCCATGGGCACATTCAAGGGAGAGGGAACGGTCACCTATTTCCGGGACCGTCTGATCAACGGCATGACAGAGCGGGGCTATGACCTCGCATTTGCCGAGCGCACATTCGCGCAGCTGGAGGGGTTTGGCTCCTACGGGTTCCCTGAAAGCCATGCAGCAAGCTTTGCCCTGATCGCCTACGCCTCGTCCTACATCAAATGCCACCATCCGGACGTCTTCTGCGCAGCCCTGCTCAATTCCCAGCCAATGGGATTTTACGCGCCGGCACAGATTGTCAGCGATGCACGACGGCACGGTGTCCCGGTCCGTCCGATCTGCGTCAACGCCAGTCGGTGGGACTGTACGCTTGAGAAGGCGGGATCAGGGCGGTTTCTAGCCGTACGGCTGGGATTGCGGCTGGTGAAGGGATTATCCAACCACGAAGCGGCGAAACTGGTGGCGTGCCGGTCCTCGGCCTATGAAAGCCTGGATGACGTATGGCGTCGGGCCGGGCTCGAGCAGCGCGCCCTGCAGGCGCTGGCCGAAGCCGATGCATTTCAAGCGCTGGGCCGCGACCGACGGGGGGCGCTATGGGACATAAAGGGTCTGGCGGATAGCCCGATGCCGCTTTTCGCCGCAGCCGACCAGCACCGTAACCGCCCGGAGCCAGAGATTGTCGAACCCGTTTTCACGCTCCCGGGCATGACGGAAGGGCAGAATGTGGTCGAGGACTATCACGCGGCGGGCCTTACGCTACGCGATCATCCTGTCGCATTCCTGCGTGAAGAACTGGACTATCGTGGAATCACACGCTGTGGCGAACTGCAGGCCCTGGCTGACAGGCGGCGCATCACCATTGCGGGCGTCGTCATCATGCGCCAGCGCCCGGGCACGGCAAACGGGACCATGTTCCTCACCATTGAGGACGAAACCGGCATGGCCAACCTGATCCTCTGGCCTGACCGGATTGAGCGGCAACGCCGCATCGTGCTGTCAGCCGGCATGATCGCCTGCCATGGAACCCTCCAGAAAGAAGGGGAAGTCATCCATGTTGTCGTCCGGTCGCTGGATGACCTGACACCGTTGCTGGCAACGGTGGGTCAATCCAAAAAGAGGATTTCCATTCAGTCACGGGACTTTCATTAAAAATTACGACGTGCAAAAAAATATATTTCTTAACAAGAAATTAGATGGTTTCTTAATCTTTACATACGCGATTTATTCGATGCCAGACATTTAATGTTTTACATATTTTAATAAATGCTTAATCATATGAATGCATATTAAATGTCCCGTATTTTGGTCTGTATGAATATCGAAAGATCTATTCAAGAATGAGTTCGTGGCTTCCTGATCTTCTGGTCCGGTTGAACTCCATGGAGGAGGCACGACATACACAGGACCTTCTTTCCACGTACCTGAACGCAGCCACCATGATCGGTGACATATACATCACCATCATAGAGTTGAGCCGGGCCGAGGCGCAGATGCGCAATTTCATACATGTCGGCTATCCACAGGACTGGGTTAATTTCTACATTGAAAACAAATATATAGATATAGACCCCATAATAAAGAGATCGATAAACATAAGCTCTCCGTATACATGGAGCGATTTACAATACAAGAACATAAAAGAGAAGAGTATAATAAGAGATATTCACGAATATGGAATTCAAAATGGATACACAATACCAATACACACCCATGATGGCAGGGTCTATTCAATATGCTGTGCCTTCAGGGGGAAATATATTGAAAAAGATGCGGAAATATATCTCAGGACGTTATCCAGTTTTTTTGTAATCAATTATAAAAAACTGTCTTCAACCCCTCCAATCCCCCACAGGGTTCTCACGACGCGCGAAAAGGAATGCCTGAAATGGACCGCGAAAGGGAAAAGCTCCTGGGAAATTGGAATGGTCATAGGCATTCGTGAACGAACGGTAAATTTTCACATCAACAATGCTCTCGTCAAACTGGACTGCAACAACCGTATAATGGGTGTCGTCAGGGCCATCTGCCTCGGTCTTATTGATCTGTAAACCTGACAGAACTGACAGCTAACGTCCGATCCCCCCTGGTCACATTATTCCCTCATCAACATACAAGGATGTACGGGAATGATCGAAATCGTAAGGGTCGAAAACGCCAAATGGTGCGGGGATGCTCTGGCGGAACAGTTCAAATTCCGTTACCGCCACTTCGTGGCGAAAGAACAGTGGGATGTGCCATCGTATAAAGGGATGGAGTATGACCAGTTCGATACGCCCGCGGCCGTTTATCTCGTCTGGAGGGATATTGCCGGGGTCGTACGTGGCATGGTGCGTCTTCTTCCCACAATATGCCCGTACATGCTGGACACCTTATGGCCTGATATGGCCCCTGTTCCACCTGTCCAGCCAAGCCCATCCGTATGGGAAATCACACGCTTCGGCGTCGAGCGGGATCTTTCCCTAACCCTGCGCAAGAAAATTTCCGCAGAACTGATCCTCGCCTGTATCGAGTTTTCGGTAGCTTATGACATTCATACGTACCTGTTTCTGACGGCCTGGGGCGTTCTTAAACGCATTGTGCCCGCAGCCGGAGTGGAAGCAAACATTCAAAAACGTACCACCTTACCATCCGGCCACGACGTGGCCTCGGCTGTCGTTCCAGTATCCCGGGAATTACTTGACAAAGCCCGTGCCAAACTTGGTCTGCACTATAATGTTATTGACGATAGTATCGGTGGACAGAAACATGCTGCATAATGAAAAAATCAGTGACGTTCATATCAAGGCTCAGCAGATAAAGGAGGCTCTACGTTTTCTTCGCAAAGAGGCTCGAAAATACGGCCTGCACAAGACGGAAAACTCCTTATCTATCACAGAAACAATAATTGATAAAGAAATGACAGGTTAGAACTCTGTATAAATAACCCATTGCTATAACACGATTTAAATAAATTATTAACACCTTGTTTATAATTCTTAATGGCTAGCGCCGATAGCTAGAATTAAAACAGGGAATTATATAAATATGTATGATTGCGTTAAAATAACAAATGGAACAAACTATCCCGTGAACGGGAAAGTAACCTATGCTACCTTCTTTTGCTCGGATGATTCCTACAATATGGCTCCGGACTCAACATGGCAGGCAAGGTCACGGGGGGTTTGTCTGGTCACGGAAGTAACCGCCACGGTGATGGTTGATTCAAAGCCTGTTATTGCACAGCCTTATGTATCAACCGGTACGGGATACAGCGATTTTATTGTGTCTCCCGCAGGGCAGGGAACTTTCCTTGTCACCCGGATCTGCAACGGCACGGAAGACCTTCCTCCCAAGGACCATTCCGCGCCAACTACGCAACAAAAATAGACATATTTCATGGATGAAAAGGTCGCCACGAATCCATACGTGGCGACTTATAGTATTTGTAATATATTTATTATGAATACAACATATAATGCACTGTATATGAAACCACAAACAAATTAGGTATAACATAATGAATCTTCCGTTCGTGCTTCCAAGACGACTGATTGGTTTGTTTTTTGTGATGATATCGTGCGTAAATATAACTTCGGTAGGTTACGCAAAAAGTGTTACAGGAAAGTTCGAAATGGGAGGTGTCAAATTCGAATATCACGAAATAAGTTTTGGATCAGGAGGAGGGAATAGAGGAATCTACATTCAGGCCGGAAAAGATATATCCCAAAAATATCAGTTTTCTCCAAACCCTCACCGGAATCCAAAATATAATAAATATCAAGAACGGTTTTACAATGAAGCCGCAAAATTTCTGGCTCAGGAGTTTATTAATCAGGAGCAAAGTAAATTTCCTGAACCCGGTCTTATTGAAGAAACGTTACTTGGAGTGGAATATACATTTGAAGAGCCCCGTTAATTTTGATCATGGGCAAGAAGTCATAGCTCCGCTCCTTTCCTGCCGTACTGCGTCATAACGACCGACGCACACTCTTCCACGCGCTTAGGTTCTGTTGATAAAAGACGATAGCCACAGTTTTACGGCTGCGAGGTTAAGAAAGGCGAGGAACGATTTTCTTGCCTTGTCATAGCGTGTGGCAATACGTTGGAACTGCTTGAGCTTGTTGGACATCCGCTCGATACGGTTGTGATCCCGATAGCGACGGAAGTAGCAGGGGATATCCTCTGTGCGGTTTGAACGCGGCGGGATAACAGGAAGAATACCTCGAAAAAGCAGGTTCTCCCGTATCCTGTCGCTATCATACCCCTTGTCGGCCAGAAGTCGGCGCGGTGTCACGACCGGTAGGTCTATCAGGGCATCAGCACCGGAGTAGTCAGAAACTTCACCGCCCGTCAGTTCAAAGCCAAGAGGGCGTCCCTGACCGTCAACGCGGGCATGGATCTTGCTTATAAAGCCGCCGCGGCTTCGACCAAAGCCTTCCTTATGCGTCCCCCTTTTGCGCCAGCCGCCTGGCTGTGAACCCAAACGAGCGTAATGTCGATCATGTGCTGCCAGTCATCGGTCAGACCAAGTTCAACCAGCGTTTCCAGCAGAGCGTCCCGACACCCTGCTCTGCCCATCGACGGAACCGGACATAGACCGAGTTCCATTTTCCATAGCGCTCATGCATGTCCCGTCACGGACAACCAACTCGCAGGACATAAAGCACTACATCTAATTCTGCCGCGCTTAAACTGTACGAAGAATATTTTCTGCAATTTAAGTTGTTACTTGAAACTATTTACACAGATGGCTTATTCAGGCCGCCGGAAATCTGCAACTATAGTATTCTTTCAGCACAATCTGGTCAAAAATACCAGATTACGATCTTGATATAGCTCCGGCATTCATATTCCGTTTTTCTACGGAAGGGACTATACAGAGCACACATATATGTTATAATTATTTAATTATACATTTTTATAAATTACAAAAGAAAATAGAAATGACGCACAGGAATTGCATTATAAATTCGTATAAAAATATACGCAATAGGATAAACTCATATAGAAATATACTCAACTCTAAATACAGAATGAAAAATAGTACGCATTTTATCCGCACCAGCGACCTTGACCAGGCGGCGACCGATTTTCATAACAACAAAATAGAACCATGGGTAGGCAAAGTATATGAGTTGCCACATTGGTTTGATACAAATATTGATTCAGACAGTAAGGAATACAAAGAAAATATCCTGAAATTATGGTCTGAAATTACAAACCGTAAGAAATATGACCCCGAAATCGACGAAGTCACCCCACTAGATGGTCTTGATGCTATAAGACGTCCTGCGTTTTATTCCACGGGAAGCGCTTATGAAGCGGGAAAGCACCTGATGGCTATCGGGCACCTGCTTATGCGAAGCAATATAAAATCCGGGAATAAGGTATTGGAATACGGTGCTGGTTTTGGCCAGACGTCTGTTGCATTCGCACGGGTTGGGGCGCAGGTAGATACGGTTGATGTCAACAAGCCATTTTGTGATGCAGTCAGTGAAGTTGCCAAGTTTTATGATGTGAATTTGAAAAGTCATATAGGAGAATTTGGTTATAATCCATCTGGCGAAGATCATTATTACGATCTCGTCTTCTTCTATGAGTGCTTCCATCATTGTCTAGACATAAAGAAAATGATCGCTCAACTGAAAAAGATTGTCAAACCCACAGGAAAGATCCTTCTTGCCGGGGAGCCTATATGTGACGAATTATCTCCGATACTTCCTTACCCTTGGGGAATTCGTCTCAATTGGGAAAATGTCGCGATCATGAGATACCGAGGGTGGATGGAACTTGGATTCCAGAAAGACTATTTATTCAAATGTTTTTCTGATGCAGGCTTTTCTTGCCACGTATACAACGACCCGAATTCTGACCCAGCCCGAGTATATGAATTTCTTCCCATAGCGTAGGGCCTGTTAGGTCTTGAATAACAGAATGCACTGCATAGCTGTTTATGATGAGCATGATGCAGTCTATTTTTTCTGATCAGGCCTGGTCCGTCTGGGAGCCTTTGATCGAGGAAGTCCGCCCGAAGGGGAAGAGCCCACCAAAGAACCTTCGACGGACGATATCCACGATTTTCTGGCGCCATCAGAACGGCGCGAAATGGCGCACCATACCAGATGAGTCTGGTCCCTGGTGGATTGCCGCACACCTGTTCATTCGCTGGTCGAAGCTCGGAGTGTCGCAGCGCCTCTTTGAAAAGGTCAGCAGCACGGACCCGGCATTGGGCATGGCCTTTCTTGATGGCACGACGATCCGTGCCCATCACAAGGCGGCCGGGGCCGCCAAAAAGGGGGATACGGGGGATGGCTCAGGGATCGTGAGGCGCTTGGCCGCTCACGTGGAGGTTTTGGCACCAACGTCTGCGTAGCTGCGGATGGATATGGCAGGGCACTATCCTTCACGCTGTCGTCCGGTCAGGCACATGAACTGCCATCTGCATATCCCAGCTATCGGGTATATTCAGTGGAATGACAAATGGGTAAAAATCATTATTCATTATATTTATACCGTATAATATTAACACAAGTTTATAATGAACATTATGTCAAGAAACTAGTAGTCCCTTTAAACATCTTCCTTCATTGTCGCTAGGGCCTTACCCTTTGTGCATGTCTTTTTCTAAAAATCAGGAAAAAATATTAAAAATCAAACGGCATTACACACCTCGTGTATGATCGTATGCTCGCCCGCAACAGGCTTTAGGTTCCTTTCTGCGCGCGCCATGCGCCGAGGGACACCACATTGCCGTCCTGCGCCACCGGATCGGGCTGGATAGCTTCTGCCCTGGTGGCTTTCCTGAGCTTTGTCTTCCTGACAAGCTTTCCCGCGCGGAAGCGTTCGATGTAGTCGACGACGACTTCCCATCCGCCCATGATCTGCCCGCTTAGTTCCCATGTCCGTGCAATCCGCCGTGCGGCGGCGGCCCTCTGCTGCCGGTATTCGACGTTCATGAGGCGATGCTCGATGCTGGTGGCAAGAAGTATCTGCCGTTCCTGGCTGATCATGTCCCGCGCCTCGGCGGTCTCCCGGATCGCCTTGCTGACGGCGGGCTGAAACCACGCACGCAGTTCCAGTTCAAGTTCGGCCTCGTCGGTAAAGGCGGATGGGTCCCATTGCGCGAGATGGGACCGGACCTCGCGCGCGCCGTTCTTTTTCAGCATGGACAACGACCGGGGCGGCGGATGGCCAGCTTCCTTCATCGCTTCCGCGACATCCTCGCGTTCGAGGCTGAGCATCTGCATGAACTCGACCGACTGTTCCACCCGACGTTCGAGCGGGAACCGCGTGACGGTCTTCACACCGGCAATGGATTCTACAGGCACGGGATTATCTGTCATGGCTCACCTCGATCAGCGCATTTCATCATTGCGCGACTGCCGCGCCAGCGCGACCAGCCCCTGCTGTGTTTCCGCCGCGCGGGCGGTGGCGTCCGCCATTGGGCGCACGCCGAACACCTTTTCCACCCATGTAATATCACAGGTCCACCCGGTATGTCCGCTGCGCCAGTGCCAGTGGGCCATGGCGTTATCCGCGCAGGTACGGGCCTGCACGAGCGTCCACCCGTTGACCCATGCCAGCCAGCACAGGGCATGCTGCTCCTTTCCTGTCGCCATGCTTCGTCCCCAGTGACGCACGGCATGGCAGTCGGGACACAGGGCAATCACGCCCTTGAGGACCTGGATGAAGCGGGTGTCGTCATAGGCCCAGCCTTCGTCGGCCTCGACCGGATGATCGGGACCGACGCCGCCACAGATACGGCAGCGATAGCCCGCGCGCCTGTATGCGTCGCGTCGGATCCTGTCCCAGTCCTTCCGGCGCAGCATGGCGCGCAGGTTCCAGCCCCACAGCGACTGGGGCACCATCCACGGCCGCACGTAGGGCGGCCTGCGGTCAGGCCGGAAGCGGAATGGCAGGTAGGCCCGGACCGGCGAGTTTTCACCGATGCCGCCGACACCGCCATCCCAATAGAAACAGCGTTTACCACCATCCCACCGCGCACCGGCCCGGGCAGCGTATTTCGCGGCATCGCGCGGAACGCATAGCGGGTGGGATCATGCCCGCCCGTCATGGCCGTTGTCCGGCGGTATGAACCTGGGACGGCCTGGCTGGGAGTGCCGTCCGGGCGCATGCATCCCGCAGGGCGTAGAGGCTGCGGTCGAGATAGAGTGCATGACGCGCCCCACGATCCACCAGGGACCGGAAATAGGCGTCCCGATAACGGATTGCCTCGCCCCGATGGAGACGTGCGGCCATGATGATGACGGTAATGCTTGCCTGCAGGCGGCCGAGCACCACACAGGCCTGCCGCCATGCGTGGTGGGTGATGCCCATCTGGCCGGACAGATGTTCCGCGGCGTCGGTCAGTTCGGGCTGTGTCGGTCGATCGGTTGGACACAGGTCGCGCAATGGGGGGCAGATTTCGAGATAGAACGTCGATGTGCCGCGAAACCCACGCAGTGCGGACAGTTCGTGCCGGGGTTTTGTTGCGGCCGGGTCTGCTGGCGCTGCGCTCCGCATTGCTTCAATGCGATTGCGGCCTGTGGCCGCTACGTTGACTACCTTAATTTTGGATAGATTGTTTTTTGTATCTGTATAGTGGGTGCCGGAATCGGGGTCCATGGGTGCCACTTTCGGGGTCCATCGGGCATCGGATCCCGGGTTATCCACAGGGGTCGGAACTGCTTCGAGTTGGTGCCAGATCGCCTTCATGTCGTCATGATAGGCCGCAAGCGTCGCGATGGACTCCGTGCGCAGCCGTCGGCGCATGATGCCTGCCGCACGCATGATGGCCGCCTCATCATCGCGCTGCTCGGCAAGCTGGCGTATCGCCCCGTTCAGATCCGCGATCGCATCGCGCAGGAACCTGACCCGGTCGCGATGGCGCCGCTCTGCTTCCAGCATTTTCAGGAACCCGGGCCAGCGATAGCGCAGCGAGGCAAGGCTGAACCCAACCCTGCAGGTATCGTCCTCACCCCGCCAGCGCCGCCCCCTCTGGCCGTTCCGCCCGTCATGGGCCGTCAGCATCCGTGCCTCGGCCAGTTCACGCACAGCCCTGCGCAACGACGTCAGACACAGCCCCGTCCAGTTCACGAGTGTTGAATTATGGGCGTAGATGAAAGGCGTTTCCCCTTCGTCCCAATCTCCTGTCGCCGTGTGCTCGACCATGCACACCAGAAGCTCGAAGGCGTTGCGGCCGAGCCCGAGCGGACGGCGCAGTGCGCGCAGGACCCGCACCACGTCATACTTGCCAGGAAAAGCCGGCGCGGGCCGATCCAGTTCGGCCATGGCGTCGAGCATGGCGGGCGTCAGGGTACGCTTTCCGCGCCGGCGCACCGGGCGCGCATCATCATTGTGGTCCTGTATCACCATTCGCAAAAAGTCCGGGAACTAGGGAGTTTTCAGGAGCCTCACGGCCTAGACACCGGACAAACCTTCCCCGTTCGCAATTTTGTCTTGCGTTCCGATGGGACTCTCATGTACGAGGAAATTGCTGGATTTCTTCGTACATGAACTACGGTTTTTGGGTGCCCTGGCTTTCCCGATTTGGCGATCGGGGGAGGCAGGGTTTCTCATATCTGGGCTAGGTCATCGGCGGGCCTCTGCAATCATGCGCCCGGTCTGCATGGCTATGCGGCCCACGGCTCGAAAACACCTTGCCCCGACTCATTTCGCACCACAAGGAAAACCTTGGTAAACCGCTGTTTTTCTTGCGTT
Source organism: Komagataeibacter sp. FNDCR2 (assembly GCF_021295395.1). Taxonomy (NCBI): domain Bacteria; kingdom Pseudomonadati; phylum Pseudomonadota; class Alphaproteobacteria; order Acetobacterales; family Acetobacteraceae; genus Komagataeibacter; species Komagataeibacter sp. FNDCR2. The sequence goes on along the minus strand of NZ_JAIWOU010000002.1, from coordinate 44,047 downwards.
TTTGTGTCCATTTTGGCACGGGACCCGAAAGGCGGTTCATGAGGTGATGACCTGCTCACTGGCACCATTTCCCATGCGATTTGAAATGGTTGCGTAGTATTGCCCCACGGTCCAGCCACTCATGTTGTTCGCGGCGAGGGTACTGGCGGAGACGAACTTGCTCAAAGGGGCACTGCTATCCGACTCGGTTGCGATCTCCGATCCGGCCTTTGTCCCGAACATGTAGGCGCCATAGGTCTGGGCAGCGGTGGCACTTGTCCCGGTCGCTTTTGAAACCGCCGAGGCATAGTCGCTGATCACCGCGCTGGCGACCTGCGCCTGCACGGCGGGATCGCTCCTGTCGGCATCGCTGAGTCCCAGTTCGGACGCATACTGGTCCCACGTCCCATTGGTGACCTGCCATACTCCTTCCGCCGAGGACGTCGCGTTGCCGACGTTCTGAAAATGGCTTTCGATCTGACCGAAGGCCGCCAGGGTGTCGGGATTGATCCCTTCATTCTCGGCCGCGTTGACGGCCGCCGAACCGTAAGACTGGCTGAGCAGGGTGGACATCGCGTCAGTAGATCCCCACGCCCCTGTATAGGTCGTGCTGGCGGACGACCCACCCGACCCTGACGACGAAGCCGATGCCCCGGCATAGACGAAGTTCGGCGTGCCTGGCTCCATGATGCTCGGAATGATCTGCTGGGGAGCCTGCGCCATGGCCACAGGCATGGACAGTAGGGAAACCAGCCAAGGCAGGAAAAGGCTGCGCCGCATCATCTGTCAGGATGGGAGAATGCGATCATGCCATTGGGCCGCTGTCCCGTGACGACGCAGCCCGTCGGGTGGTCGGCGACGAGCGGGCGATACGCGACGACATCCCCGCTCGGGATCCATGCAAGGGTGTGCCCGCTCAGTTCCACCTGGGTCCAGTCATCGCGGGTTGTGTCGGTGACTGCGATCTGGGGGGCGGCGACGCCCACCTGCCGCGCGGAGCGCGAGGGGGCTGCGTAAAGCGGCTCGAAGTCCCGGGCGGGGCTCATGCATGTGGCGGGCACGGGAAGGGGGGAGAGGGGCTGCGCCTGTTCGGGCGGACTGATCGGCGGCCCCCAGTTCCGGTGCCCGATTTCGCCCGTCCGTTCAGTCGAGAGACGGTCCAGTTCGTCGGGGGAAAGGTGCTGGGCGAATGCCGGTGTGGCCACAAGGGCCAAGCATAGCATCGAGGCGCATGTCTTTCGCACGGGGAGGTCTCCTTGGCAGTGCGTTCGTTACGGGACTCACAGTGCCATGCCCGTTTGTGGGTGCGAACACACGGCGGAAATCCCACCCACAACCATGCGTGAGACTCTGGAGGACCACAGAAGGAGCCTCTTTTCATGAAACGTCTTGCATCGGCGGCCACCATCGTTGCGATGGTCGGGGTAGCCCACGCCGCGCCGCAATGCCCTTCCGCACAGGACGGCCCACCATCCCAGGCGGTCGCGACCGCGCAGCAGGGGCCGACCGAGCCGCAGGCCCGTCCCATCCCGGCCAGTGAGATCGGCGCCAGCCCCGCGCTCGCGCGGATCGCAAGCAATGGCGCCGCCCTGTTCGACATCGGCCGCCCCGAGGACCAGCATGGCCTTCGCGCGGTCTATGCGCGCAATGGAGACCATTTCAGGGTCTTCTTCATCACGGCCGACAACCAGGCCGAAATCGGTGGCGTGATGTGGGATGCGGCAGGGCACAACATCACCCGCGACGAAGTGGCGCCCATCCGTGGCACCATTCCCACCGTGGTCCTGGACACGTCCAGAGGCACGGCAGGCGGCGCGGGGGCATCCGCGGTGAACCCTGTCGGACGCCTCGCCGCAACCTCCTTTGGCCTGCATGGCCGCAAGGACGCGCCCCGCGTCTATGTGGTGGTCGATCCACTCTGTCCGTTCTCGATACGCGCGCTCCAGACGCTGCAACCCTATGTCGATGCCGGCAGGGTGCAGCTTGCCATCGTGCCGATTTCCATCAACGACCATGAAAACGGCGGGACCAGCACGCCTGCGGCAACCGCGATGCTGAGTGTGCCTCCTGACGACATGGTCTCGATGTGGCGGCGGATCATTACGCTGGAACATGCCCCGGCTGATATCTCCGTGTCCGATGGCGCGGCGGCGGCGCTCAAGCTCAATCTCGCGGCCGCGCACGCCATCGGGGTGCGGGGAACGCCGACCGTCGTCTGGAGCGACCGGAAGGGCATGCCGCATGAAGAGGCGGGGCTACCTGATGATACGGATGGCTTTGTTGCGGGACTGGCCCCGTGACCCCGCCGCAAAAACGCGGGCGGGTGGTCCGTGCGATGAAATGGCTGTCCTTTCCGTTTCTGGTGCAGTTCGTCAGAAGCTATCAACTCGCGCGGGATGGCATGCGCACGCTGGGCGATGCGCCGCGGGAACAGGATGTCCCGACTTTCGTCGAAGGGCCTGTAATCGACGATAGGGCCATTGAGCAGCGGGAGGACCCCAAAACCAGCCGTTACAGGCGCTTTTGCGTTCTGCTGCTGATAATAATCGTCGCCGGGCTATGGTGCGACGCGATCTTGTGGAGCGGGCAAGGTCTTTTCTCGGCCGTGAGCATCGGGCTTCTCGCACTGGCCCTGATACTGGTTTCCCAATATGCGAGCCTTCGTTTTCCGGGCGGGTCCGCGTCCGCCGTAGCGTCAATGTCCCAAGAAGATGCCATGCGGTTGCAGGCGCGGCTGAGAACCCGGCGCTACGGCCGGTTCTGCGCCCTGCTGCTGGTCATTCTCCTGGGGATGTGGGCCTACGCCGTCATATGGCAGGGGCAGGGTGTTTTTTCGCCCGCAAGCATCCGGTCCGTCGCGCTGACGCTCATCCTCGGGTCCCAGTATGTGAGCCTGTGTTTCTCGAACTGGATGGCGCGGCTGCCCGGACGGCGATCGTTCTCCGAGTTTCTTCAGGACGGGCGGGAGTTCTGGCCACGATAACAGAGTTCACCATGCGCTGGACGTCCGGCAACACACCATCACAAGCGGTTCTCGCTTTCTGCCTTACCGCTCGTACAACAGGTGCTGAATATAGCTGGCGTGCCCACCCCGCGATCCATACTGCGCGCTCGCCTTCTGCACGAAAGATTGGTTTCGCTTCTCAGCTATGGCATCACCGCCCTGTATCGTGGTGACGCCATAATGCGTTGTCGCCCAACTGATGTCGCAGCGCCAGTCACTATACGCGCTGCGCTCGTGCCATTGCTCCATCGCCTCGTCAGCACAACGCGTAGCCTCGGCGCGCGTCCAGCCATTAACTTCCATCATCCATGCCAGCGCCTCATCCTGCCTGCCTGCACTCATCGTCTTGCCCCAGTGACGGACGGCATGGCAGTCAGGACAGAGCGCAATCACACCTTTAAGGGTCTGCACCCGCGTCGCGTCATCGTAGCGCCAGCCCTCATCCGCCTCGACCGGCCATTTCGGACCCCGCCCACCACAGACGCGACAGCGCGAACCTGCCCGGGCATAGGCATCCTTGCGAATACGGTCCCAGTCTTCTTTTGCGAGTAATGCCCTGAGATTCCGGCCCCAAAGTGCCTGCGGCACCATCCACGGCCGGATATAGGGCGGCTTCCTGTCTGGCCTATAGCGATAGGGAACAAACGGCAGCAAAGCGTCCAGACGATCAACGCCTGCCTTCCAACATTTCTCTTTTCCATCAAAGACGGCGCCAGCCGCTTTCGCCAGCTGTCGCTGGTCATGGGGAACGCAAAGGGCTATAAAAACGGACATTAAAATATCTCATGAGCTGGAATGTCTCAAAAATGCCCGATCCACTGGCAGCGATCAAGTTGCTCGCCCCTCGGTCAACATAGTGCGTTTTCGCTTTGATCTGGCTCATAACGGTCCCATCATGGTTGGCGCTTCATGGGGCACGGGGTCGAGGACCGAATGAGCGATTTCAGGGACTCAGAATATTACGGCTCCCGTGTGGAGCCGGCGCGGCGTGAATCAGGCTGGCTCTCCGACGGGGACTTCATCCGCCGAGGTCGAGAGGAATACAGGGATTATCGGATGGGGGCGGGAGGGCAGTCGCCCTCAACCGCAAAAGGCATCTTCTCCCTGATCCTGCTGATTATGGCTGCGGGGGCACTGTTCTCCATTGCCCAGGGGCTGGAGGCCGTGATGAACAATGCCTCCAACGCCGTCGACGACGTTGACAGGTCCCTTTCTGCCTTCCCCTGGAAAGGGATAGCGATCGTAATCGCTGATATCTGGCTGGGCTTATATATCTGGCTCAAGCTGAGGTAGCTTTGTGGTGATTGCCGTATCGGCAACGCTAGAATGTACCTGCCTTTCTGGACATATTCCCGACAGACCACGACGCGCCTTCATAATCGGGCCTGTCCGCCTGGTCGGCCGGGTCCGTTGGTTTCACGATCGTACCATCGCGCGAAGCAACCGGAGGCTTCCAGCGTGCCGGCACCGATCCGTAGGGCGCATACGGGTCATAAAGCGCCTGCTTTACTGCCGGGGGACGGAGCGGGCGGCTTGAGGCGGATGTAAGGTTCCCGTGGGAACAGCCCGAGACTGCCAGTGCCAGTCCGGCTACCATTACAGGGAGCCTCATGCCTTGCGGCCTTTAAGGGCGGCCAGTTCTTTTTCCAGCTCTGCCGCGCGGGTTTTCCAACGATCTGATTGCTGCTCAAAAAAATTACGTTCCGCTTTCAGTGATTCGGCATAATCGCTAAATTCATCCCTATTTCTTTCGAACTTATTCGATTGCCGCTCCCAGTACTGCGTATCAGACCGTAGCTGCATGACCTCCTGCTGCAACGCCTCATTCTGGCGCACCACGGCATTGTAGTCCTCCACCGAAATCGTTTTATTGGCGCCGCGCTCCGTAGCCTGACGTATCCGGATAAGCTGGTCTAGTATAATGGGATCAGACATTTCTCTAACCTTCCTCACGACCTGAAACCATGAGATGGGACTGCGTTGTTGAATCCAGGCCTTTCGTGCCTGACGTGCTGGCAGGGTCAGGCGCATCGTTTCCGGTCCCGGGAGATCGACTGATACTACTCTGCGCCAAACTCACACCTTTTTCCAGATGTGGCCTCAGAGGCTGCGTCGCGCTATCTGAGAAGCTGTCGCTATCAACACGGCTCATCGCGTTCATTCCCGCCATGGCCGGCAGATGATGCGGCAGGGTGGAAATCAGCCGAAAAGACATGACTGCAAACGTCATCTCCGTGGTGACATACATGGCGAGCATCACCACGATGGCGATGAAATTGTCCACCAGGTCACCCTGCGCGAAGACGAAGCCGACCGCAATCGAGAAGCTTTTCATCAGGAGCCATGACATCGCGGAGAAGATCGTGTAGCTCAGGATCAGGCCAATCACCATCATGGAGGGCCGGAAGATGATGGTGAACAGCACCTCGTATCCCCGGATGCCCCTGCCATGCAGGCCCTCTCCCTCGAACACCATATGGGCCAGCATCCATAATGGAACAGCTATGACCGCCTCGATCACAAGGATCAGCCAGCCGGCTACGCCTGCAATCCAGTACAGATATGGGGTCATCGGCAGGATGTAGGCCAGGGTGATGCCAGGTACCAGCAGCATGAAGGCCCCTGCGAAAATCGGGGTCAGGAGCGCGCTGATCGCGCCGCTGAAAACGACGGCCGATGCACTGGCGGCCACCTGTGCGGGATCGAGTGTCATGACCCCGGCCACGGCAGACGCGGCGGATGCGGTCTTACTGGAGCCGATGGCGACCACGCCAATGATGGTCAGGGCAATATGGATCAGCAGGTGTCCCAGCGTAATCATGCCCGCGAGGGGGTCGGTCCAGCCGGGTCCGCCACCGCTAACAGGATGACTGCTATCCACGCCCGAACTAGGCGCGACCATTTCATTCACGATGAGCGTAAAGATATCCTCGTTGATGCCAACCGCGCGGGTGATCTGTGTCAGCAGTGAGCCCGGCGTACTGCCGATCCGCCCCCGGGAGAACATGCGCGTGGCGCCGTAGGGCGCGCTGGCCTGGTCCGCAGTGATGATATTGTCTTCCTGCTGGGCGAGGTAATCGCCGATGGCCCGTGCAAACGGATCGACGTCATCAGAGAGAAACCAGCCCAATCCTGTCCATGACGGCGCGATGATGGCCGGCTTGAGAGATGAAAAAGCAAGGATCTCGGAGTTCAGGCCTGCAATTTCCAGATAATACGCCCCCAACCCGCTCCAGCCGAGATTATGCAGGGCCGTGACCCCAGAATCGGCGCCCTGGTCGCTGGCGGCCTTGCGTATGGTGGACACCGCGCTCGACGCGATTGTGTACAGCGCATCGGAATAGGACTGCGCATTCACGATCAGCAGGGCGTCAAGCGACCTGAGGGTCGAGACATTTCGGGTTACCCACAACGTTGCAGCCAACGCCTGTATGGGGTCACGCAGTTTGCTGACAAGGTCTTTCAGCGCCTGCTGCTCTTGCGGCGCGAGGTCGGACAGGTCAACATAAGGTGCCAGGGCCGAAGACGATATTCCGGCGTTGGAAGTTGGCAGTTGTAGGACAATGCTCCCACAGGGCGCGGCAGCCGTATGCTCGTTCGCCGCCAGATCATAGGAGAGAGTGATCTTTCCCGCGCCATTATTCTGGACTTCGGGCGCAGGGATCAGATCACCGTTGTTCGATGCCTTGTTGACGATGGCGCGACAGAGCTCACTCGCCATCACGCTGAAGATGATTTCACGGGTAGAGGGCGCCATGGGTTCCGCCAGAGGCAGGGCATCGGGACCAACAGCGTTTATCGTGATGTTCTGCAGGTTTCTCGCCATGCCTATGGCGGATTTGGAGAGCACCAGAATCATGTCCTGCCCGGTGGAAAATCCGCCAAGGGCGGTGACAGGGCTCATCATGATGAGGGCCATTGCCACACGCACCGGGACCCATCCGTTGAAGCTGGCCGAAAATATCTTGCCACTCTCGGCGGTGCGGTGGATCTGGATGACGGTGGCATACGAGATCCATGCCGCGACGATCAGCATGACGTAGGCGGAGAAATACGAGAGCATCGTTCCCGTCGCGGTCTGTGTGGAGCCGCTCATCGGAAAAATGCTGTCCAGCACACGCCCGGTCCAGTCATCCCCGGCGGCAAGGTCGCTCCATGTCACGTTGGATGCCGTCGTGTCGGCGTGAGCGACCCCTGACAGGAACATGCATCCCGTCACGAGCAGGAACGTGGCCGGCACGCACAGTCCGACCGGACGCAGGCGCGTGTGGATCATTGGTCAGCGCTCCATGGACGGACCGCTGTCGCGTTCGCGCCGCTGGCCAAAGGTATGCTCGAAGAATTCACGAAACTTGTTCGCCAGTCGCTCGACCATCGCCCCCACCTGCTGGAGAAAGTTTTTTCCCGGATATTCTCCAGGGATTTTTTCGAGTTCGAGACCCACGCCCCCGACACTCCGCAAGACCTCGGTGACCGGCTCCTTGTCCGATGCCCCACGCTCGCGTGCTTCGGTCTCCAGCCGCCTGACAGTGGTTCGCAGGTTGGTCCCCGCCTGCATGAGTTCCCGGCTGGCCGCCATAAAGTTCGGATTGCGCTGGACGATCGCATCATATTGCTTGCGCAGGTTGGCGTAGGGGCCGTCGGACGTCATGCCCGCGATCACCTCGCGCACCGGCTGACCGCTTTTCCGGGCCGCGGCGTCAATGCTTTCAAAGAAGGCGGGTTCTTCCCGGCGCAGGTTCCCAATCTTGTCCCGCACGGCCTCCACGGCTTCGGCGGTGCGGTTGACGAATTTGTTGACGCGACGCTCGTCTTTTTTGCCCATGAAGTTATTTGCCCATTCCTTCACGCCAGAGACCGGTGAGGGAACCGTAGCGGGCGCCTGTTGCGGCTTGTTCTGTGGCGCGGGCGCAGATTGGGGCTGTGCTTGATCAGGACTTTTTTGCGGGGTCGTGGGCCGAGGGTCTTTGGCTTCTTTCTGCGGTGCATGATTTGGAGGCGAGTCACTATTCTCCCTCTCGCGGGAATTGTCGGCATCCTCGGCACGGGTGCGGTTCTCCGCCCCTTGATCAGACGCCTGAGCCGCGCTTCCCTTGGTATGCGGCACCTCGTTCCCGTCGCCTTGTATCGGCTCATCGCGGGTTTCCTGTGGTGCAATCGGCCCTTCGGGTTCCGGGCCGGGAGCCTGTGCAGCTGCGGCCTCTGTGGAAGACGGGGCAAAGCCCGGGTCACCCGCTTCCGGCGGAAACGGGTCTGCTGAAGATGGCTCCGGTTCCGGAGCCGCCGCCGGGGTCGGACGCATCTGTTGCGGCGGCTCAACCACCGGCTCAGGTGTGGTTTCCGGCGGGACGGGGTACGGAGCGGCTTCATGTGCCATTGCGGGCTGCCCAAGCGCGGCCTGGACCCGCTGCACAAGATGGTCGGCCGCCATGCGCGCCATGAACGAGGTCTGCTGTTCGGGCGTCATCCTGGCGGTTTCCATTGCCACCGACCGGATATCGGCAACCAGTTGCCGGTCATGCAGCCCTCCCGTCTGTTCCAGGGCGGACCTGACCTGCGGATTTTCGAGCCCCGGATAGGTGGATGCAAGCTGCGCCATACCTGCCGTAAGGATTGGCGAGACAGCCGGGGCCTGACCCGTCCCGCTGAATTTCTGCCAGTCCTGCATGAGCCACGCGACCTGCGTGCAGAATCGTGGATCGTTCTCCAGGGCCGGGTTTTCGGCAAGGCGTTTCTGGAGGTCTTCAAGGTCTTTTGCGAGGCCGCGCTCGCTTTCCGGAATAGCGCGCTGCTGCGCGTCCAGACCGGCCAGGGCCGTCCCTATGAAACTCTGCTGTGTCACGGTATCCGACATTTATTCCTCAGTTGCTGGAAATTGATGGGACGGGCATCGGGGAAATCCCGGGCCTGCGCTGTTCCGCCGCAATGGAGAGGCGCGCGGCCTCGGCCAGGGCACGGCTCTGGTCCAGCTTGAGCTGCTGCCAGAGCAGCCAGTTGCGTTGCGCATCCAATAGGGCGATCTGGACGAGTACCGATTTGTCGCTCGGCATGGCCTGAAGGTCTGCCTGCCAGTCGGTGCCCGAGTATTTCCGGTTGACCTCCAGCTCCGTAGCCTCGAACTGGCTACCCGTATCGGTCTGCGTTATCCCTTCGCGCTGGGCTTCGGCTTTCTGGGCCGCGGAAAGGGTGACGGTTCCGGCATGCCAACTCAGCACATCGTCACCAATCTTGTGCGCCAGCGAGATTGCCGCACTGTAGGAGCGGCGTCCGGGCAGGGCCTGTTGCCCCCCGGTTGTCGTCAGCGCGCTGCCGCGGAGTGCCGCGGATGCTACCGGCTGGATCAGCGTCATCTCGAAATCGTTGGCCTTGTCGATCGCGGCCGGGTCGGCATAGACGGGAGGCGTCAGGAGGCTGGACGCGCTCTGGTCGGCTCCCTTAAGGTCACTGGTCGCGAGGGAACAGATCCCGGCCTCGGCTTCGGCATCGTCGCAGTACTTCGCAAAATGATGATTGTTATTCGCCTGGGAGCCCTGACCACCACCAGCCCATGAGGGTGTGCCGCGGGCGGCACGGGTGCGGCTGTCCTTCGCGCTGTCGAGCGTTGCGGCGACTTCCTCCGCGTTATGCGCAGCCACAACCGTCGACTGGCCCCCTTCAAGGTTGAGGCAGTCCTGCCGGTTTACGGCGTGGTTGTCACGAATGACCGCATTACGCACGTCACGGGCCAGGCGGGCCTGCACCATGTTGTTCGCATCCGCGATCTGCTCCTGCGCGCCAACCTGCGCCTTGAGGTAGTTGGTAATTTGGGTAAAGCCGCTGCCAAGCGAGCCGTTGATCAACCCGAGCGTCGAGTTGAGTACCGTCCGGGTGGTTGTGATGACCGTGTTCATGGCTCCCTGCATGGTGGTGATCGCGGCGACGATTGGCGCGACATCGAGCCCGAAAAGTGCGTAGGCCGGACGGGGCGCGGCCATGCTGCCCGCCATGAACGACACAATGACGATGACGATCACCCGGACCCGCCATGATGTGCGGCCCGTCATTGGGTCAACGTGGAAATGCCGGTGCTTTCCCCCATGAGTTGAAGCGTGTAGCCGTCAGGCAACTGGGTATCTCCGGTGACGTCCCACGAACTGTTGCCATTGGTGTTCGTGGACGCGCTGATCAGCGCGTCACCGCCGCCTCCGAAATTCAGCGAGGGGCAGAATGATCCGGCGCCAAGTCCGAGATTGAAATTGGTATCGAGGCCGGTCACGGTCAGACCGCACTGGGCCATCCCTTCCATGTTTTCCCAGGTAGAGGTGAGTTCAGCGCAGATTTTCCCCATGGCGGCCTGTGCGATCGCGGCGATATTGATTCCGTTCAACAGAATGTCGAGCCCGACGCCACTGAAGAAATTACCCAGACAGGTGAACTTCGTGACGGACTGGGGCTGCTTGATGGTGGCATCATCGGCACCCATCTGGGCTGCCATTCCCGTCGCGGCGGACTGGATCAGCGCCTCGCACCCCTGGGAACTCGCGGCGACCGCACTGGCGTCATATCCGAGGCAGGCCGTCACCATCACGCAGGCATATAAGGTACGTCTCACGTAGCCGCTCCCTGCGCCATGGGTTGGGGCTGGTCGCCGGCACCGTTATCTTTGGCCGTTCCTTCGCCATACCATCCACGCCCGAGAACCGACCGGGCGCGCGCGGCGTCCAGCCATTGCGGCATACGATCCGTGACAACACGACCTTCCTGATCTTCCATGACTGGCTCCGACAGATGTTATCATCATGAGGATAGGTCTGGCGGTTGTGGGTGCGGACATGAGGCGGAGATCGTCACCGGAGGCGACGCGAATATATCCGGACAGAAAGTGCGTGTTGCACCCATGCGGAAAGTACATGGCAGGTACGACGTGGGGTATTCCGAAGCCGTAATCGTGAATATACCTACATCCTTCAGTAGGGGCACATTACTTAGAAATATCGGGAGGCAGGTTGATTATGCGTGCAAAGCTGCCATTCACGGTGTAATGTAACAAATATATTCAATACTGATTGCAGGTCAGGAGGGTTCTTGTGCGGTCTTCACTAATAACAGGAAGCGCATTTTCCCGTTTTTATCAGGACTATTTAACTCCTGTATTTATCGGCTCCCCCGCCCCTACGGTGCGAACGGGGACGGACGGCAGGTTCCCCGAAAATGGACAGGTCGGCCGGACACCGCGCTGGAGCGCGGATGAAGAGCGGTACGTTATGTTAAGGTACCCGACGCAGGTCGCGGTGAAATTTATCGCGCGCGTCACGGGGCGTACCATCCAGGCCGTACGCGCCAAGGCTATACGCCTTGGCGTACGTCGACCGCTACGCGGTCGGGCGGCTGGCGCCGCCTTGCTCATGGCGCCCCCCCCCCCCCCGCACATTTCAATCACAAAATCAAATACTTATTTAAATAAACTTGACTTTTCCGGATTGGTCTCGCGCAACCAATCCGGCCGCGCGATCTGGGATGACCGGGCTGTCTCACATCTCGCCGAACTCTGGAAACGCCTCTACAGCCCTGCCTTCATTGCCAGAATTCTTGGCCTGACGGTCAAGACCGTCGGCGAGGCCGCGCGTCGCGCAGGCCTTCCCGCCAGGACCGGCCTCACGCTGCGCACGAGCTGCCCGTCTGACGATCCGTTCGCCGTTCCCGAAAACAGCACGGTGGCAGGTCAGATGGTCAAGAAAATCTGCCGTGTCACCAGCCGGATCTTCTTCGTCTCGCCACGCGACCAGAAAACCGTGCATTGCAGCCTGCTCGGACGCAGGCGTCTTGCCACATACGCAGCCGGATTTGCCTGAACATGCGCAATAGCAGTCAGGCGATTACACGACGTCTTCTTGATCCGACATTCGGGCAACTGATGATGGGGCGGCTGACGCTTACCCTTATTGTCAGCATGATCGTCAACGTCGGTCTGGCGATTTCCCTTTTCGTGGCAATCACGCATCCACCCCGCGTGAAGCACATCTATCACGACCCGTTCGGAAAGCCGCGTGAGCTGATCGTTACCGATCAGCCGTATTTCACGGACGCTCAGGTTACGAACTGGAGCGTCGAGAAGGTAACCGGCCTTTATACGATCAATTTCTTGCAATACGCGCAGCAACTTTCATCCTATGCCCAATACTTCACCACCCCGGCATGGAATACATGGCTCGATGCCTTCAAGAAGCCAGGGAATATCGAGTTTATCAAGAGCAGGAGGGTCATGCTGACGGCATCCCTCAAATCCGCAGGCTCGGTCAGATGGGAAGGAATTACACCGCGCGGGGACTATGAATGGCATGTCTATTTTCCCATGTACCTCAAATGGGAGAACGGCAGCGGCTCCAAGACCGACCTGCTTGCGGTCAACGTCATAATTCGCCGGACGAATGATCCCCTTCATCCCGATGGGCTGGTCATTGCGGAGCTGAACGCACCTCGTGCCAGTGATGGCGGTGACTGAATGGTCTCATCACGCACGGTATTACTGGGTCTGATGCTTGCCTCAGCCCCATTCCCGGCCATGTACGCCCAGTCCCTCAATCATGATGACAGGTCCGAGCATGCCGATCCCGTCTATGCGGGCAGCCTGCCGCCGCCTCCCGACGCGATGGGCAGGCTCTATAACCGCTTTGACGCGGGCCAGCGGGCGCTTGACGGGGCCGATGACCCGCACCGGATCGTGGTGCCGGTTTCGCGCTCCGTAACGGTCGCCATGGCGGCTGGCGCACAGATCAATATCGTGCGGATCGCACAGGATTATCCGGCATCCATCACATTTCTTGATGAGACGGGTCAGCCGTGGCCAATTGCATGGGACATCGCCAGCAACAAGAACGGCGGCTGTGATCAGGACGGGGCGGGGCATAATACCGCCGTACGCCCGGTCGGCATCAATGCCTGTGTGCCGGAGCCGGGTTCGAATGTGCTGCAGCTCACGCCGGTTACACGCTACGCCCATGGCGGTGTGCTCGTCAGTCTCAAGGGTGCGCCAAAACCCATCAGTTTCATGATCGTGGCAGGAACCGGCTCATATGACGCCGATCTTACCGCCCGCATAGCCGCGCGCGGTCCAAACGCACATGACAGGCCAAGTGCAGGGCCGGACATACCGGCCACAGGCTCCTCGTTTTTCAACGCCATGCTCGACGGCACACCACCGGCCGAAGCAGTACCGCTTCTGGTTTCAGGTGGAGACCCGGACCGCATACGCGCCTGGCAGTACGGTCACCACATGTATCTACGAACGAATTACGAAGTCGTTTCCCCCGGGCCTACGGGGCATGAAGCGCAGTATGGCTTCACGGTCTTCGAAATTCCAGAAACGCCTGAAGTCCTCGTAAACAATGGTGCCGGAACGCCACCCTTTCCTCTCCATCTCGCGAAGGATGGCCCGTGAACGCACAGCCAGAACCTCCCAGGACCAGGCTGCGCGCAAGCCTTGACGATACACGGCGCGTTGCCGCCTATGTCGTCGTGCTGTTCGCGATCGGTCTCGCAGTCCTGTACTTCGTGTTTCATGTCGGCAGGCAGGATACACCGCACTCCGCAAGCGTGAAGACACCCGCCCTCACGGCACCCGCGGGTGGCAACAACCAGTCGCCACGTCTCGATGACATCACCAGCCAGCAGGAAAAGAAAAACGCCGAAGACGCTGCGCGAAAGAACCAGTCCTATACGCCCGCCCTTTCCGGCCGCGACCTCCCGAGGGAACACCACATAGCCGAACTGGGAGACCCGCCAGGAACTACGAAACCTACGGACGAGGCACAGAACAAAAAGCCACCGGCGCCCGTCACACCCCCCCCTTCCGGCTCGAAGCCTTCCGCTCGGGAAGTGCAACCGGCACCCAAACCGCCACCATCACAGGTGAATGATCCGTTCAGCAACGCTCCTGCAACATCCGCGACGCCAGCCGCGAAGACGCTTCACGCGAATACGTCGCACGAAGAGCCCGCAATCAGCCTTGCAGCGCAGGCCGAGCTGATCGCCGCGTGGTCCGGACATGGCTCCCAGCTTGAAATGATGCTCCCGGATGATGACAGCCGTCCTTCCACCCGCCGCGGTAACAGCATCGCCAGTTCGACCGCTTCCACGATAGTCCGGGCCGATGCCTTTGGCCGAAGCGCCGAAAATACGAATGACAGTGGGGCACAGACGTCACCTGCAGGAAGCGCCAGCCAGTCATCACACGCGGGACAGAAACCCATGCTTGCCGCAGGCCGGGGTGTCTATGGCCATTCGGTCATCACCTCGAACAGCGATCTGGGTGACCAGGTGCTTGTCGAGATAGATTCAGGTCCATTCCCCAAGGCGCGTATCAGCGGCGCGTTCCAGATGAAGAACGACCGGCTCGTCATCAAGCTTGACCGCCTGATGATTGGCGATACAGACCCCATTGCGGTCTCGGCTTACGCCGTATCCCCCAAAACCGCCGAAACCGGTGTCGCGTCCGAAGTGGACGAGCATCTCGCCACCCGCATCATCCTGCCAACGGCAGCGGCCTTCGTTGAGGGGCTCGGCAACGCAATGATGAGCGCGAACACGACGTCCTACACCGGCGGATACGGGATGACCTCGTTCACCCATCTCAATCTTGCCCAGCAGATGGGTGCCGCCTCCGGGCGGATGGGAGAGCAGCTCTCGCAGGTGCTCCAGAAGCAGACCGCGCAGCAGGCCACGGTCAAGCTCAAACAGGGTGACGAGGTCGGCGTACTCTTCGACGAGCCTGTCTATGCGCCCTGATCCGCACCCACAACCGGTCGCCCCACAATGGTGCGACAAAGGAGAGGTCCTATGAAAGGTAGCGCACTCATGCAGGAAACTGACGGCGGATCGGTGACGATGCTACGTACGCCCGCAAGCAACGCCCAGGGTAGTCCGGGCGGCCCGCCGCCGCAGCCCGGTGTCCGCAGCCCGGACGCCACGGGTTCGGAACCCCCGCAGGGGCCGGCACAGATGACGACAGCACGCGGGCGTGTTCCGCAGGACGAAGCGCAGGTAGCCCGGTCAGTCCTGTCTCGCCGGAATATCTACATCGGCGCCGCAGTCCTTGTCGGCGGCATGGGTATTGGGGGTTTTCTTGCCGCACACCATGGTGTGTCCGTTCCCTTTGTCGTGCAACAGGGCGCTCCCAACGCCAGCGGCACGACACTCAATCCGGCACCGAACCAGACCGCGTCCCAGACAGCAAGCATATCGCCCCCCCGGTTTGATACGCCGAACACGCCGCCTGTGGCTGGGCAGGCACAGCTACAGGCCAGCATGCCTGTGCCGAACACTGCTCCTTTCCCTGCATCGATCCAGGTGGCCCCCCCTATGGCCCCAACAGTAGAGTCCGGTTCCATTCAGACCGCACAGCCGCCCGGCATGCAGCCCCCATCCGTTTCAGCCGCGTCGGTAGCTGCGGGACCTGTAGAGCCGCCGGCGTCGCCCGCCGATGAACATGCCGCGCCGGCTGCATCTTCTACACAACCCACGGCCGAGGACCGCCTTCTCGTGGAAATCAGCCACCGGATGGAAGAACTTTCCGACCACGTTGATACACTCGAACACAAACTGGACACGACGCAGCAGGCATTCGGTGAAAAGCTTGCAACCGGTATGGGCGAGTTCGGTGGCCGTCTGGATGAACTGCGGCATCGCGAGGACATGCTGGAAACTCAGGCCCGTGAACAGGCCACGAGGGCTCAGCCCGTTCCTGCCCCCGCCCCAGAACCGGCGGTGCAGGCAAATGCAACGCCTCCTGTCACGCCCCCGGCAAAAGCGCCGCAGACGCCGCCCCAGGAGAAGAAGCCGGCCCATCATGAAAGCGCGCACCACGACGCACCCGCCGCGCCAGCCATCGCCCTGCCGCATTACACGGTTCAGGCCGCCGCTCCCGACATTGCCATCCTCACAGGCCCGGAAGGCAATCCGATCCGCGTCGAACCCGGCGCCGATCTCGGTGCATGGGGGAAGGTCGTATCCGTCAGGCAGGAACGGAACGGCTGGGTCGTCCAGACCGAGCGCGGCGTAATCCGGTAATCATCCCATGCAGGGACTGTTCAATTTCGTCGCGGATATCGGGGCCGCACTGGAATGGGTGCTACCGATGCTTTGCTATATTGGCGGGGCATCATTCCTTCTTGGCGGCGTCTACGGGATCTATGAACGCTCGGCCCAGGCCGCCGGTATGGTCGGTCGGCCGTTCGTGCCTGAATTCATGATTTTCGTCGGCGCGACACTGCTTTCATTCCCCCAGTTCCTGAACATGGGCAACCAGACACTCGGGTTTGATACAAGCGCGTCCCTTTCCGGCAGCAACGCCCCGGCCGCCGTGTCGATCGACACCCTGACCAGCGCCATTACCGGCGGACCGGTCCAGGTGTTCTCGGCGATACTGCGCATGTTCCGGTTTTACTTCATGAGCTATGGCGCGCTGATCGTCTACTTCGCGATCATCCGGCAGGTCGGCCGCGCCAAAGGCACCAACAACTCATCCACCGGACTCAACATCATCATGCTGGTCGGTGGTTTCCTTGTCATGAACGCGGATGTCATCGGCCCCAAGCTCCTTGTCGAGATGAATCTCGGGTCGTCATGAAAACACTCCGCCAGATCCATACGGTGAATTACACATGAACAAGCTTCATCACGCCCGAAAACTTGCCTGTGTCCTCGGGATTTCCGCCCTCACACTGCATCTGACCGATATGCCCGCGCATGCGCAGGCCATCGACCAGATCGCACAGAATGCGACTACCCATATCAATCTGGCATGGGGTTATCTGATGAACATGGTCTGCTGGGTAGGCGGCGGCCTGCTCCTCGCAATCTCCGTATTCGCCTGGTACCAGCACCAGCGCAATCCCAACGCAGGCATCCGCATGGGCATGGTGCTCACCGGACTGGTCTGCGGCGGCTTCCTGCTGACATTTCCGTTCCTCGCCCGCACCACGGCCTTCACGCTCTTTGAGCAGAACCCGACCGTCACCGGCGCGCAGAAGCAGATGCTGTTCGATCAGTAACATGTTTGACCCCATCACGCATGCGAGGGCGCCCAAGGGCGCTCTCAGGCTCTCCATGAACCCGGTTCCGGAAGGGCAGGGCTGCAAGTGCTGCGGCAATATGAGTGCCCGTCTCTCGGTCGCGGACATCCCGTTATGCCCGACCTGCGCGCCGGCATATGCGCTCGACGAGCCGGACATCGACACGGTGGCCGTCCTCATCTGGTTGCCCCAGATGGATCAGGGCGTGCTGGGACGCCTTGCCAGCGCAATATATGTTGCCAAGACGCGTCCCGACGTTGCCAACGGCGAGGGGTCTGCCCGGGCGGAACAGGCAAACCGGGTATTTTTGGCACTCTACAAATTACGCGAACAGGCGCAGGAAAGGTTCGGCACCAATTCGCCTGCCGCGCTGCGCAGGATCGTTTCCAATACACCGCGCCATGACCTTGACGGCCGACACGGCACATCCGGCCTGCGCATCCTCATGCGAGGGAGATGGTTCAGCGTAAACCCAGAATTCTACACACGCACGCTTCGTCTCTGGGCCGCCGGTTTATGAAAACGCGACGGCAAAAACCGGAAACCGTCCACAGGCGTGTGCCGCTACGTCGCGCATTCAGCCCGACAAACGCCATACTTCGTGCCCTGAGTGCCGCATCCAGGGCATTCCGCCGCGAAATTACTTCATTCTGCGACCTTGCGACATGCGACGCCAGCGGCCTCATAACATTCGGCGGCGATTACGCTACCGTCCTGCGCATCGGTGGCCTGCGCAGGCTTGCGACAAAACAGGATATCGTTGCGGCCGCAAGAGCCCTTCGTGACGAACTGGCCAGCCTGTTCGCTGAGCCCGGACACGCCCTGCAGTTCTGCTACTCCGCCGATCCCGACGCGGTCCGCGACATTGTCGAACGGAACCTTACCGACCGGCGCGCCATAGCACGCGCCCTGAATGCGGGCTTCGAGGATGTGTTCACCGAGCGCGCCCGTGTCCTGACGCCTTACATGCGCGAGGACCGGATATGGCTTGTGGTATGGACCCGTCCCGGTCGCCTTTCCCGCCCCGAGCAGAAGCTCATCGCGCAGCGACGCAGACGCGACAGGGCTGGCATTCCCCCGATCGGCGATGCACAGAATCCCTTTCTCTCCTGCCCGGAGCTGGCGACCATCCATACCGCGTTCGTCGCACGCGTCCTGGAGGCGATGGCCAAGCGCGATGTCATGGTGGAAGAACTCGCACCGCGTGATGGCCTGCGGGCCATTCGCGAGGAGGTCTATCCGGAGACCGCGGGAGCGGACTGGACGCCTTCCACGCCACTGGACCGCCCGCCCCAGCATATCCCCGACGAAGACCCGCCGCCCGACATTTCGGACATGCTCTGGCCACCACTGCGTGAACAGGTCTTCATGGACGACGCCTATACGCCGGGATTTTCCTGGGCGCGTCTCGGGGTGAATGACTGGACGCCCGTGGACATGACCCGCGCGCCGGATGCACAGGCGCTTGCGCCATTTACCGAGCTTGCAGCCCGTATGGCGCAGCGCAGGATGCCCTGGCGCATGGGCGCGCTGATAGAAGGCGCACGCCCCGGCTACTTGAGCTGGAAGGCCGCCATCGCCACCTTCCTCAAGTTCGGGACCAACAGGGCCATCCATATGGCCTTTCAGGAACTCGACGCCATCCGGGCACGCCAGGATGAGGCGATCACCAAATTCCGGGTCTCATTTGCGACCCGGGCCAGCATGGGAGATGAGGAACGCCTCGCGATCCGTGCGTCCCGCCTGCAGCAGGCCATTGGCGCATGGGGTGGCGCCAGCGCCACGCGCGTATGTGGTGACCCGCTCGCCGGTGTCATGTCCTCGGCGCCAGGTCTCGCCATCGCATCGACCGCGCCACCGACCGCCGCCCCCCTGACCGAAGCCCTGACGCTGATGCCATGGGCGCGCCAGGCCGCGCCATGGCGCGACGGCGCGGTCATGTTCCGCGCGGCGGACGGAAAGATCGTCTTCTATGATCCGTCGGGCGCCGGACGGGGCGCCGTGCTTGACCTGTTTGTTGGTCCGTCGCGACGCGGCAAGTCGGTCCTCGACAACGCCCTGCTCCTCGGAACCCTGCTCAGCAACGCGAGCATGAGCGATGAAGGACCGCGCATCCCCATGATCGGCAAGCTCGACATCGGGGATTCCACCGGCGGCTTTGTCGACATGGTGACCAACGGCCTGCGCCCCGAGGACCGGCATCTTGCAGTGCATGTGCCCTTTCAGCTCATCGCCGAACATGCCTACAACATATTCGACACCGAGGCGTGCTGTCGCAAACCCCTGAGCTATCACCGCACGTTTCTTGAAAACTTCCTCTCGCTGGTCTGCTCCCCGCTGGATGGCAACGCATTCGAGAGTATGAACCAGTTGATCTCGGCAGTGATCACCTGCGTGTATGAACTCTACTCCGATCACGGGCCATCGGTCCGCCCCAAACCTTACCGGGCAGGCACGAACCCGACAATCGACACCCGCCTTGCCGCATTGCGCATAGAAGTCGCGCAACATGCTACGTGGTGGGAAATCGCCGACGCCTTCGCGCAGGCCGGAGACACGCGGTTTGCGCACTTCGCGACCCAGCAGGCGGTCCCCGTCATCGAGGACATGCTGGATGCCATACGGGAAGACCGGGTCAGGATTCCGTTTGAAAAGCCTAACCCGACAGGCGGCCAGGAAAACACGATCGACATCTTCCGCCGCTACATCAGCGCCTTCATCAGCCGTTATCCCACCCTGAACCGTCCAACCAGACTGGACCTTGGCGACGCGCGCATCATCGTGATGGACATTGCCCGTGTCGCACCCGAAGGGCCCGGCGAGTCACAGCGCCAGACGGAACTCATGTTCCTGCTCGGCTTCCAGATCATGGCCCGGAACTTCTTCCTCGACCCCGACGAAGCCAACAACGTCCCGGCCCATGTGCGCCCCCACCACGAGCGACGGTTTCGCGAGTTCCGTGAATCCTTCAAACGCATCGGCTGCGACGAGTTCCAGCGCACGGCGGGCGCGCCACTTATCCAGCGCCAGTTCGAAGAAGCTGCCCGCCGCGCAGCCAAGCTCAACGTAAAGATCGGGCTTGCCAGCCAGAAACTCGCGGATCTCGGCACCTATCTCATCCAGCATTCCACCGGACGCTTCATCCTTGGCGCGGCCAATCCCGACGAAGCAAAGGAAATTGCCGAGACATTCCGACTGACCACTGCGGGTCACCAGATACTCGAAACCGGCCTCACTGGCCCGCGACAGGATGGGGCCGGATCGCCACTAATCCTCCAGATCCTCGTCAATGGCGAGTGGTACGAGCTTCATGTCCTGAACCTCATGGGACCGATCGAACTGTGGGCTCTTTCCACAACTCCCGAAGATACGGCCCTGCGCCGCCGGGTCTATGACGCACTGGGCACGACGGAAGCCCGCCGGAGACTGGCGCAGGTCTTCTCGCGCGGCACGGCGCTGACGGAAATCGAGCGACGGAAGCAGGCCCGGACCCGCCAGGGAGAAACCGGGTCCGTGGCGATGGGGGGTGTCGTAAGTGAACTGGCCGATGAAATCATCAACGGAACGGGGCTCGGCACCGTCATCCGCCAGGAAAGTTCGGTGGACACGTCCGGACCCACAACGGACCCCACGATACTGTCCCCATGAAACGAAACCATCTCCTTCTGGCGGTGCTGCCCATCCTGACCGGGTGCGGCGCGCACGCGGACACCACGCCTGTTGACGTGACCACGCCGGCGCTGCCCTCCCCTGAACTGGCGCTTCAGCATAGCGTTGATCGCGTCCACAGCTTCATGAGCAGCCTGAATGAACGGCTGGACCGGCCTGCGCCGGTTGCAGTCCCTCCCGGGGCGGTGGAGGCCGCGCTGGCAAAAGCGGCGGCATCTGCGGCGCCGGTATCCCGGCCTGCCCGGACGCCGTCCCCGCAGGGGCCACACGCGGAGCCTGTGGCCATCCGTGGCAAGGGCGGCGTCGTATGGTTCGCCTATGCGGACGGCTCCCCGCTCATCACCTGCAATCCCGGTGATCTATGCCTCGTCCGGCTACAGTCGGGCGAGACCACATCGCAGGACATGGCGGTGCTGACAGGGGGCACAGGATGGCGCGCCGACGTGGTGCGCGGCACCAGAGGCATTCATGCGGGATGGGCCGTCGCCCTCTCCGTGACACCGGGTGCCCAGGACGCCGTGCTGCGGCTTGTCACCAATCGTCGGTCATACATCCTGCGCCTTGCGCCACACGCGCCGAGCATGAACTCGGTGGCGTTCGCCTACGGCCCGGGAGATCCGGTTTCACAGTCCGAGCCCTCGACTTCCACGTCATCGAGGACACAGGACCGGTCGCCGCCAGACTTCTCCTACCGTATGAGCGGTGCGGAGCCTTCATGGAAACCGATGCGCGTGTACCGCGACGGCGGCCGCACCTACATCCAGTTCCCGCCGGGGGGCATCAATGCGGCTCCCCGCCTGGTCATCGTCTCCCCGCAGGCTTCGAGCACGCAGGATTTCGAGACGACGGGAGATTCCTACGTCATCAACCAGCCCGTCGATGAGGCCCTGCTCATCGGCAAGGAGGCAGGTTCCCCCACAATCCGTATAGCCCATGAAGGAAAGCAGTGATGCGCCTGCGCCATCATGTCGCCAGCCTGTCCGTTGTCGCAGCACTCAGCGGCTGCGCCGGACAGGCGCCCGACACGACCTCCCATATTTCCGGGGCGACCTTCCGCGATACTTCCGCCCTGACCGTCTTTATTGCCGATATTCTGGCGAACAGCATGGATGCACGCCAGTCCACGATCAGGCTTCTGCCGTATTCGGGGGCAGACACCAGCCACGCCGCGATCCTGCTGAGCGATACGCTGCGTGAACGCGGGTTCGCGCTGTCGCCCGACGGGATGCGCTATCCGGGCGCCCATGACGTGCGTTATGCCGTCTCCCCGGTCGGACAGAACCTGCTGCTGGAACTCGATGTCGATGATGCGGATGCAACGTGTCTGTACGGACATGACGGGGATGGCGCACTCCAGCGGGTTGGAAGCTGCACGCTGCGCGCCGGCTCTGCCCTTACGCTCCGCATTCCCAGAACCGGTCCGGCCGGAATACCCGTTCTTCCGGCCACGACACCCGGCGTCGCCACGCCGCCGCCTGTCGAAATCTGGTCTCTCGTCGAAGGACAGCCCATCCGCGACCAGATGATCGCATGGGGTGATCGTGCCGGATGGAAGGTCATCTGGCCGCATTCCCTGAACTGGACGGTTCCCGCGATGACCTCGTTCTCCGGCGATTTCGTCAAGATCATGGGCGATGTGGTGCGTACCATCGCCGACGAAGGCAAATCCATCCATGCCGATTTCCATCCGTCGAACCGGATGCTTGTCGTCACTTCTCCCGGCGGAGACAGCCGTTGAAACCTTTCCTTACCCTTGCCGGCTCCTGCGCCCTTCTTGCCCTGCTGGCGGGATGCACCGATTTCAGGCGGGCGCATCACGCCGAAGATTCCATCCAGAAATTCGCACAGGAGAATCATGTCCCCGACCAGCCTGTCGTGACATTCAGTGACAGGCCGTGGCTACTGGGGGACAGCATCCGGGAAGTGGACCCGGTCCCCGACACCTTGTTGCGCCCGGCGGGCCTGACATTCGCGCGCCCCATGTCCCTGCGGGATATCGTAATGGCGGCAAGCCGCGTCACAACCATCCCCGTAAAGGTCGCCCCGGACGCTGACGATTACGACACCGGAAATGACGCGGACAGCGCGCCCGCCACAACGCCGGTTTCATTCAACGGCACGACCCTTCCGCCGCCGCCAGGTGCCACGGCTACGGGCATGACACCACGCCGGAGCGGCGGTTCGTCCAGAAATCCCGAGACCACGTGGAGCCATGTCGGCACGTGGTTCGACTATCACGGCACCCGTGAAGGCCTGTTCCAGACGATCGCGACCCGCTTTGGCATATCGCAGCGCTGGGTAGACGATCATATCGAGTTCTTCCGCTACCAGACGAAGACATTCCCGATTCCCGCCTTCGCAGGCAAGACCACCTCCAACAATTCCATCATCGCCTACACGGGCGGCGGCAACGGCTCGTCCAGCGGTATGGGTGGCATGGGTGGAGGCATGGGCGGTGGAATGAGTGGCGGCATGAGCTCGGGCGGAATGGGCGGTGGCATGGGCGGCAGTGGCGGCTCGTCGGGTCAGTCCATGGGAATGGGGTCCATTTATTCGCAAAGCGAGACCGACCGCTGGAAGAACCTCGAAAAAACGGCGCAGACCGTCTCGAACGGCGCGCAGGTTGTCGCCGATGACGGGCTTGGCACACTGACCGTGACCGGCACTCCTGACCAGGTCGCGCGTGTCGATGACTGGGTGCGCGCACTCAGTGACAACATGCTCAAGCAGGTGGCAATCGAGGTTCATGTCTACACGGTCAAGGTCTCGCGCGAGAGCAATTACGGCTTCAGCCCGCAGATGTCCTTTACCTCCCATGGCGGGCTGGTCGGCCTGACCTCGACCCCGGCCGCCATTCCCGCGCTGCAGACAACCGACACCCCGTTCTCCTTCGGGGCTTCGATCCTCAGCACCGGCAAGGGAACAGGCGGGCTTTTCTCGGGATCGAAAGTCGTCGTCCAGGCGCTCCAGCGCATCGGCAACGTCACCGAGCAGTATGACCGGTCCGCCGTCACGACCAATGGTAGCGTGGCCCCCTTCCAGAACGGGATCAATACGACATACCTCGAAAACGCAACGGCTCTGTTGCAAAGTTGGCGTGCCTGTTGGAAACCGCGGTCAGTTTTGAGGCGGGGCGTTGTGGATGAACGATTTCAAGGGTCGGCATTTTGGTGGAGCTGTGATCCTGTGGGCGGTTCGGTGGTATTGCCGCTACGGGATCAGCTATCGCGACCTTGAAACCATGCTGGCCGAGCGCGGTGTGAGCGTGGATCATTCCACGATCTACCGATGGGTGCAGCGCTATGCGCCCGAAATGGAAAAGCGCCTACGCTGGTACTGGAAACGCCCGGGCTTCTCCCGCAACTGGCGGGTGGATGAGACGTATATCAAGGTGAAGGGGCGTTGGACGTATCTATATCGGGCGGTCGACAAGGATGGGGATACGATTGATTTCTATCTGTCGCCAACCCGAAACGCGAAGGCGGCCCAACGCTTCCTGGGCAAGGCGGTGAACGGTCTGAAGGACTGGGAGAAGCCCGAGACGATCAACACGGACAGGGCCCCGACCTATGGGATTGCGATCGGCGAGCTCAAAAAGGACGGCAAGCTGACGGATACGGTGAAACACCGCCAGGTGAAGTATCTGAACAACGTGATCGAGGCCGATCATGGCAAGCTGAAGCAGCTGATCCGGCCTGTTCGCGGATTCAAGACCCTGAAGACGGCCTATGCGACCATCAGGGGCTTCGAGGTCATGCGGGCCTTGAAAAAAGGGCAGGCCAAACCCTGGCAACAGGAAAAAGGCATCATGGGAGAAGTGCGTCTGATCGAAAGGCAGTTCGGGATTTACACAGCCTGAAAACCTTGGGAATCAGGCCCGATCCAACCCATTCCTAACTTTGCAACAGAGCCAACGCAACCTCCATGCTGGCGACCAATGCCGGCTCATCCAGCTCGCTCTCTCCCGGTGTCGTCATGTCGGGCTTCATGGGATCGGTAACACCCAAGATCATCGACAACCGCATCCTGCTGCATGTCAATTTCCTCCTGCAGACGCTCCTTTCAATCACCACGATCAACAGCAACGGATCGTCGATCCAGGCCCCCAAGACGTCCAGCACGTCGCTCGATGACACGGTAACGCTCCAGAACAATTCCACCCTTGTCCTCAGTGGCTACGTCGATGACGCCACCCAGCGCACCCGTAACGGTGTCGGTTCCGCCCTGAACTGGCTTCTGGGCGGCGGTGGCGACGCCGTGGTCGAGAAAACCCACGTGGTCGTAACCGTGGAGGCGCACACGCTATGAAGCTGTTACTGCTCGCCGCCTGCTGCGCGGCAGTTTTTCCTGGCGCGGCGGTTGCGTCTTCTGCCATTCCGCTGCCTGTCTGCGCCTCACACCTCGCGGAGTCACCGATTGGTGGCGTGATGACTCAGGACCAGATCGACGCCAACAATTCCTGCATCATGACCCTGCAACAGGATACAGCAATTGCAGAAGCCGCCGCAAAAATAGAGGACGCAAACAGGCGGGCCGCCGGCAAGCCGGACAAACCTGAAAATCCTTTGCGAGCCTATTCCTCCCCGGCTTCTCCCGTCATAGTGACCCCGCAACCCAGTCCACCGCCGTTGCCTCCCCATCGCGAAGAAAAGACAGCAGCCCATTCCGAGACAGCGCCATTATCCACGCCTGCCACTCCCGTAATGCAATCACCCCCCCTCCCGGTTGTCGACGGCATCATGTGGGACGGATCGACCTACACAGCCATCCTCATGTTTCCCGATGGCAGCTCAATGGAGGTGAAGCGCGGAACAACACTTCCCGACGGATCCACTATCGCTATCGTAGCCCAGTCAGGTGTTTATACAGAAAACAACAATATAATCCGCCCATTACGTTCGGCGAGCGGTAAGGTGCCAGTTCCGCCCCCGCCTACCATGGCTACCGCAAAAAAAATGACGGGACCTCCCGTTTCGCCGCCTGCAACGGCAGCACAGTGAGGGCTCCATGGGATTTTTCATAAAGGATGGGGCTCGGGTCTGGTGCGGCGATCTGCGATGGAAACAATATTCGCGCAAGCCATCTTTCTGGAGCATCCGTCATGATGCCGTTGAGATGGGGATGACACATTTCGTCCGCACGCCCCAACTACCCAACCGGATCGGGTATCTCAAGCTGGACCAGAGGGGCGAAAAGATAACTCCGGACAGCCTGCTCCTGTCGGTTGCAGACCATTTCGGCGCGCAATATTTTGGCCAGTACGAAGTAGGACCTGACCAGCATTGGCTGATCGCCACCGACGATATGGGAATTCCGCTCCTCGGCTCGGATGGGATCTACACGACTGACGAAATCGACGCGATAAAAACATCTTTCGCGGGACACACATTCACCCGCGAAGATATCCTTTCAGAAGATGAGTTTGCCGCTCTTCAGAAAGTATTGCCGCCGACACAGGTCGTTCTGCGATCGATATCACTGCGTTCTTACTATATCGGAGCATCAATCATCTGTGCGTCCGTCCTTGTCGTCGTACAGGCCACACGCGTCATAGAACAGCACCGCCTGGAGGCATTGCGTCTCGCCGCGCAGAAAACCCTGAACCAGACTACCCGCCCCTTCAAGCCGCCACCGCCGGTCGCCCCTGGCGACTGGATAAGAACTTGCATACGCGCGGCACGATCATTTCAGGTTTTTGTCAACGGCTGGACACTTGGGCACTGGGACTGCATTGACCACAATCTGGCCGTTACATGGCAGCGCAGTGGCGGCACGCTCGCGCCTGCTCCCGCAGGTGAGATACAGGACAGCGGCAATACGGTAGTCACCCATATTCTTCTCGATGTTCCTGCTGCCGATCCGACGCTACCCCCACCTTCACTTGATGAGCGTCAGTTTCTCGCTTTCATCCAGAAGGCAGGCGAAACACCAGCAATAGGCAAAGCTTCCAACGACACCGTCCGCAGGGCGGCAGGTGGTCCTGTTCCGATGCTGGCTGCGAGTTTTACCTGGCGGAGCGATCCACAGGCGATTCCGTGGAACGACTTTCGTGGCCTCCACGTCACGCAGATGTCGCATGTCGTGACCTCAACCGCACAGACGGGATCCAGGAACAGTCCGACTGGTGGTTATCAGATTCAGGTGATGCTCGACAATGCCGCTGAACCTGCCCCCCGACACTGAGGACCATCACATGCCCAGACGGATACTGAACTTGCTGTTCCGGCGAATGGATTCAGGACCACGCAATGAACTGGTCGTCCCCCGGGACCTTGAGGGACATATCTACATCGACCAGGTCAATCAGGAAATTCTTGCCAGTGAAAACCTGAAAAGGAAAACCAGTTTCCTTGAATGGCTGGATGAGACACGTCGCCACCAGAACATGCGCCTTGTCCGGGTGAACTGGGTTCCGCTGAGCACCGTGACGGACAGGCTGGCCCATGAGCATCATGCCGGGGGCGTCCACGATCAGGAAGCGGCCGACGAGGAAGTCCGTGACCACGCCCTGACGCTTCTCAAACAAGCCTCGTCATGGCGTGCCACTGATATCCACATCATGCGCAAGGACCGCCATACCGAAATCCAGTTCCGCATCAACGGCAGTCTCGTCACTTCCAACCGGTTCGAACTCGACAACGCCTACGCAGACCGTCTCATGCGCGCGCTGTATTCGCTCGGCGGGTCGCGCGAAACCGCATATAGCGACCTGTCCTTTCAGGACGGGAGCATCGCGGGCGACGTACTGCGGGGCATGGGCCTGTCGAATGTCCGTATCGTCAGGGGGCCATGCTTCCCCGTCTCGGAAGGCGGAAAGTTCATGGTGCTCCGCCTCCAGCCCGCCGGAGAACGCAGCAGGCGGCCGGCACAGCCGATCAAGGAAAAGTTCAGGCCACCCCGCAGGCCGCCGGGCAAGCTCAAGCTGGAATCCTACGGATTTTCGCCGACGCAGATCGAGCGCCTCCTGAATATCGTGAACGCACCATCTGGCATCCTGATCTGCACGGGGCCGACAGGTTCGGGGAAGACGAGCCTGCTCTTTGAACTGGCCCGCAACAAGGCCGACATGCAACCCGGCCGTCGCCTCGTCTCGATCGAACACCCCGTGGAACTCCCCATGCCATGGGCGATCCAGCTTGATATAGCGAATACAGGCGGCGACACAGGGCGTAATACGCAGGCGGTGGGACAGGCTTTCAGGGACCGTCAGGTCACCAGCCTGCGTATGGACCCTGATGATCTGGTCGTGGGCGAAATCCGTGACGCAGAAGTGGCTCTGACCACTGTTGCCGCTGCCCAGACCGGGCATTTCGTCATGTCGACGTTGCATGTAGATGACCTTTTTGACGTCCCCCTTCGGCTGCACAACCTGGATTATGAACGGCTCGGCCTGAGCACTACCTGCAACGCCTCTGTCCTGCGTGGTCTCGTGGCGCAACGCCTGCTACCGGTCATCTGCCCGTTCTGCGCGATACCCTGGACCGTAAATGACGAGCGCATGACCCACCGCGCCCGTGAAGCCGTCCTGACATGGGGGGATGATCCATCCGCCATCCGCAGGATCGGCCCCGGCTGCGAGCACTGTAACGGGACCGGGATCGCCGGACGCACCGCCGTCGCCGAAGTGGTGGAGACCGATGAGCAGCTCATGTCGGATTTCGTGGAATTCGGGGTGGCCGTCGCGCGACACCGCTTTCGGGCACGCGACAACGTCGACCCCCCGATGGTCGAGACCGCAATGGGGCGCGTTTTCGAAGGTCTCGTCGATCCCTACGCCGTCACACAGACCGTTGACCGTATTCGCGCGCGCGATGTCGTCCTCGCCGAACGCGAGGCTGGAGCGCGGCGGGCGAGAGGCGGATGAACGTGCATAGCCAGCCGGTCTGCCACGCCGGATACGCTGAATGGTTCGCGCCCGTGTCCGCACCCACAACCGGGTGCGGGACACTCCTGTTGGACAGGATGGAATACACAAACCCATGGCTCTGAAAATCGTCTATTCGGATGTTTCTCCAACCGGCCCCGAACGTCCGACGACAGTGGCGGGCTGGCTCGACACCAACCTCTCATTCACATGGGAGGCGAGGGGCAAGCTTTACCAGATGATCGCCCTGCGCATGGGATGGGGCATCTCCACGGAGAGCATACTGACATTATACGCGCGGCAGCTACGCCGACGCGGCAGGCGTTCCGTGCCCAATATCCTCGACACCATCAGGACACGTATGGACACGAAAGGCCTCTCGTTTGCCGAGGCCATCAGGCCATACGTTCCCAGCGACGAATACATGATGATCGTCTCGGGCGACAAGGCGAACAACCTGCCTGGGGCACTGGATCTGGTCTGCGACGTCAAGACACGTATCCGCAAGATCATGCAGGCGGTGCGCAGCGCCCTGTACCAGCCCGCCAGCTATCTCGGCGTCATCTTCATATCCCTCTACGTGATCGCGAACTGGGTGGTGCCCAGCCTCGTCACGACATCCTCCATCATGAAAAACGACGACACTTCGCTTCATATCCTTGTCCTGGCGTCCAGTCTTGCGACCGGAAAGATGGCGATCGTCTCCGCCATGACGATCGTGGCCCTGACGGCAGCGTTATGGCTCAGCCTGACCAGGCTGACCGGCCCGGTCCGTGTGTTCCTCGAACGCTTTCCCCCATGGTCAACATACCGCAATGTCCAGGGATATGTCTGGCTCTCGGGGTTCATAGCCCTCGTGAGGGCAGGCATGCCCGACACCGAGGCGTTACAGCATCAGGCGGACACGGCAACGCCGTGGCTGCGCGAACGCCTCGATGCGATCCTTGCCAATCTCGGGCCTCGTGGACGGTCGCTGCCTGACGCAATGTTTGCCGCAGGGTACAACTTTCCCTCGCCCGAAATGATCGACGATATCGAGGCGAGCTGGGGCGGCAAGGGCGCTTACGATCGCCTCCTGAAGAACAGCCAGGTCTGGGCCGACATGCTTGAACAGCAGGCGCTGTCAGGCGCGGCCCGGGCACGCTCCGTATTTTCCATCGTCATGATGCTCCTCGCCGGCGGCCTTGCAGTCGTCGCAAGCAATGTCGGCTCCGGAGCCGGATCGGTTGGCGGCATGTAAGCGCCATCCACGCTCATCCCTGAATCTACCCTGAATATACAAAGGAAGACCACGCATGGACACCCTCGTTCCTATTGTCGTCAAAGTCGTTACGGCACTCCTCGCACTCGCCGCAATTCTGGGCCTCGTCTATGAACTGTTCCACAAAAGCAGCGCTGAAACGGCGGCGGGCTACCAGAGCAGCCTCTTCACCAATATCGAGGGCCTCTATCATGGCGGCCTGTCGGCGGCAAATTACGCCGACCTCACCAATTCCGTCGCGATCAGGGCCGCAGCCGTTCCACATGGCATGACGAACGGCGATGGCAGCACCATCGTGGGACCATGGCCGAACTCCATCGTAACACTGAGCAGCGCGAATGGTGGCGCTGGCTGGCAGGCCTCCTGGACCAATGTGCAGAGCGACGGCTGTGCCTCGTTCGTACGCTCACAGGCAGCATCCACCATTACGATCGGGGGCACGACCGTCACACCCACGGATACATCTGCGACAAGCGAGATCGCCAATGCCTGCAACGCCGTCCAGTCCGGGGCCACGACGACCATTGTCTTCGAGTATAACGGCTGAACGTGAGGAGCACCCCGGATGCCCTTTTTGACCCTGGCCTTTGCGGTTCTGCTTCTCGTCGGGAGCCTCGCGCAGGGGCTCGGGGTCAGCAACCGGCAGATACATCCGGTGCGTGACATTGTGGCCGACCCTGCCGCGCTAGCCTGGCTCGCGTACAAGGCCGCCGTGCAGCTTTATGTCGAGCGCAATCCCGGTTTCACAGGCTCGGTTCCCCTTGCGCAGCTTGGCCTGCCCCAGAACGGGGCGGGCCTCGCGGCGGCGGACAATCTCGTCACGCGCAATGGCGGAACAACGCAGGTCGTCACTTGGATGGCCCTGTCCGGGATCTCGATTGACAGCATACGTCGCCTTGCGGCTGGCGACCAGAGCATCGGTATTTCCCGAGGTACAACCTGGGAAACACCCACATATGGAAACATGGGCTCACTTCCGGTCGTCGTGCCACAGGACGATATCGTTTCGTGTGTTTCCTTCACCGGGTCAGGGTTCTGATGGAAAATATAGCTGGCGCCATCATCGCGGCGATCGTGGGCATGATGATCCTGCCCCATTTCCAGTCCATGGTAGTGCAGAACACAAGCCTGAGTACAGACGCGACGACGTCCGGGCAATTCCGCTCCCTTTTGGAAGCGGGACAGAAATACACCGACAAGCATAGCGAGTCCCTCTTCGGCTCGGTTCCCGTCAACGGCGCTCCGGTTACCCTGCCGCTGTCCACGCTTGTAAGCGACAGCGACCTTCTTCCCGGTTTCACGACCATGAATCCCTTTGGCCAGACATGGGTCGTCTATCTGTTGCAGCCGACACAGGGCACACTCTCGGTCGTCGTTGAAACGCAGGGCGGTACGACAATCAGCGGGGTGGACGAAGTCCGTATTGCCTCAGGCACCGGAGAGCAGGGCGGCTTCGTGCCCTATGACGGCATGTTCGGGAACCTGAACTCATCCACGGCCACCGGTGCCAGCAGGAGCTGGAGCCTGCCCCTGACTTCGATACCCAACCCCGGCCCAGGGCATCTTGTCGGCCTACTCCAGTATTCCAATGCGCCAGTCATGAACGCCGATTATCTCTATCGCGATCAGGTGCAGGGACATCCCGAATTCCAGACCATGAACGCTCCATTGAACATGGACGGCAACAATATCAATGCGGCCAATGACGTGAACGCAACACGAGGCATTTTTTCCGGCGGAAACCCAAACGGGGGATATGGCGGCGTGAAGGTAGGTGGTGCCTATATTTATGGCGACGACACCGATGCCGCTGTCCGTGCACCCGACTCAGGTGCGGTCTACATGCAGCATCCAAATGGACAACTTGCGGATCTGCAGGCTGCGCAAGGCCACTTCAGCCTCAATATCGGCACCAATGGGATGGAACCGGATGCTGGTCTTCCTCCAGGTCTGGTTGGAGGAGTTCACAGCGTGGACGGTTACTTTGAAGGCTCGCTTGCTCTTGGGCAGGGTGGAGCAAAAAATGTTGTTTTTGACAACGCAGGCCGGGGCTCCGTTGCACAATCGATGACGGCTGGCACCCAGTTCATCGTCGAAAATCCCGGCTGTGGTTTCCAGGTAGGAAACACGCAGTTTTGTGGAGATGCCTACAATACCTGGATCAATACTCCCGGCACGACGTATTTTCATCATGCCGATGGAACCAACGCCGACATCTCCGCCGGCTCAGCCACGGTCGATGACGTCAAGCTCGGAACCGATAACGGAGCTGCGGCAGTGGGTGGCGGCTGTTCTCCCAACGGTATGATCGCGCAAGAAACTACCGGGGACGGTGCCACCCTGAGCTGTATGAACGGTGTCTGGAAGCGGATATCCTCGAGCGCCCACGTGACATGGTATCTGCTCGCCCAGACGCCGGGAGGCTACCGAGGTCCCGGGAACTATCTTAGCACACAGTATTACGGTGACCTTGGTGAGCACCTGATGTGCGCACTCACCAGCATTTTCGAGGAGGGGACTGCCGACCCCCACTCCGTTCCCAACGCGACCCGCGTGATGCCAGTCGGTGCGGGACCAAACGGTGGACTGATCTGGTCATTACAGCGCGGGAATGATGGAAGTATTGGGGGATCCGCGGCATGCCTGGACCTGAACAGCGATGTCATCCAACCTGAGGGAAATGCCTACGTTGGTATGACCAACTGAGCATGCCGACCGACATGCTTCCTCCATGCGCTGCGGTTGCGGCCCGATATTACAATGTTCCTATTGAAATAGTGGAGCATGTAAGCAGCACCTCGCAGTCCGGTGGTATCGGACCGATGGGAATACAACCTGGATGGTTGCCTGTTCTGGAACGGGCCGGTTTTTCGTCCGAAGCCGTGAAGACGAATGCCTGCATGAACATCGCCGCAGGCGCATGGATACTGAAATGGGCCGGAGTTGGAAACGCGAAGCGGCCAGAAGGTATGGCTGCAGCGCCCCCGCCGCCCCCTACCCCGTCGCGTCCCCTCTCCACCGACCTGCGGACATGCCTGAAGCTATCGGCTCGGCAGTACGGGATACCCGGGCAGCTTTTCCTCGCGGTGGTCATGACAGAAGGCGGGAAAGTCGGCCGCGTCTCACGTAACACCAATGGCTCCTATGACATGGGACCGGCACAGATCAATTCGAGCCATCTGCCCGAGTTGGCCCGCATGGGAATTACCCGGGACCAGGTCATCAATGACGGCTGCCTCAATCTCCATGTCGGTGCATGGATCCTCTCCCGTGCCCTGAACGGACAGACACCGGACAATCCCGGTGAGTTCTGGCGGCGGGTGGGAAACTACAACAGTTCGACACCCGAGTACAACCGGGCCTATCAGGCCAAAGTCTGGAAAAATGTCGTCGCCGCGTCGCACCCACAACGGCCTGCCGGATGATCGTCTCATGAAGAGATCATTCGCTTTCATGCCCGGCGCGCTGCTTGCACTGGCCCCGGCACTCACCGCGTGCGGCGGACACCGGACCGCTGCATCCCCCGCCACACCGACAATGGCACAGGAAATGTCGGGCCTGCTTGAAACCATGGACGGGCTTGGACAGATCCGTTTCCCGATGGCCCGCCCCGGATCGGTCCTGCCGGCAGAGATGAACCGCCCCATGAGCTGGCACTGGTCCGGTCGGCTCGACGACGGCGTCCGGCTGCTGGCCGGCCGCGTGGGTTATTCCGTCATCACGCCACCTGCGGCCCACGCGATCACGGTGCGTGTGGACGATGACAACACCACGGCCGGACGCCTGTTCGACCATCTCGCCGCAGCCGCCGATCCCCGCGCCGAAATCGACATCGACGTGCCACGGCACACGATCAGGATAATCTGCCATGTATAAGCCATTGCGTGCCCTGCCGCTGCTTGTCGGCCTGACACTGCCGCCCGGCACGGCGGGCGCGGCGGACACCACGGGCAAGGGACCGGTTGCCCTCCCTGTACCTTCCGTGCCCTCACCACAGGACGGCACCGCCAATCCGGTCAACACGCCCCTGACGGGCGCGTTCATCGCGCCGGTCATCACGGACGTCAACCGCCCCCCCTCCATGGAAGCCCTGATGGCCATCCGGCCCGGCTACTCCCCGCGACAGGAATCCGGGAACGGTCGGGATGATACCGTGCGCCAGGCGGCATGGGCCTATGGCGCGCAGGGTGGCCTCGCCGGCCGATCCTATGCCATCAATCGCATGCTCGAACGTAACACCACGACACTGGATCGCGAATTCGATTTCCGTCCCCTGGTATTGCCTGTCGGCAACGGATCACTGCTTCTGCGGCCACCCGTCGTAACCAATGCCCAGATGGCCGTTGCCCTTGATCCTTCAGGCCAGACGGCGCAGTTCGCCGAACAGATATACGAGATCACCCGACAGGCGCAGGTGGTAACGGCCGCGCCCCAGTGGCGCACCTGGCTTACCCGCCGATATGACCTCCCCGCTCCCCCCAGTGACGCATTGAGGCCACGCACGGCTCACGAAGTCTCGGTCTGGCGTGAGGGTGTCGCACGGGGATTTGCGGCGGGCGAACGCCAGGCGGTCGAAATCTTCCTCGACGACCTGGCGCGCCTCGAGCGTGAAATCGTCGGCATGGCGCGCTACCGGATGCTACTGAAAGCGGGCAAGGTCGAGGCGCCACAGGTGGCGCTGCTCAACCACCCGACACAGGGCGGCCGCGACCTCATGCGCGTTAACGTGCAGGACATCCGCATCAGTTCCCAGCCGGGTCTCGACGCCAACCGCGCGCACTGGCGCATCTCGGGAGAGGGCCGGTGACGCCCGGAACCTCCTCCTCAAATGCGTGGGATGCGGGACGGGTCGCGAGCCTGATTGGCGGTGTTACGGTTGCCATCATCCTGATGACATTGCTGGCGTGGTTCCGGTTCCACACACAGATCGCGCAGGCAATCCTGCTCATTCAGGACATGGAACTTGATGTCATCGGCCTGTTCACACACGGCTACGACCAGATCCATGGCAGCCTGCACCATGCCGTCCCCGAGCGGGTCTCGTGGGCGACGCTATGGCAGTTATGCACGCTCACGGGCATGGCGCTGCGCATTCCCGCCATTGTCCTCATCATGGCCCTTGCGGCGCTATGCCTCACCTGCGCGCCCCGCAGCCGTTATCGCGAACGCTTTGGCCTCGACGGCATGCAGGCGGTCCTCGCCCGGATCCACCCGGTGGGTGCAGCATGGGTAGGGGGAAAGCTACGTCTCGTGGAACCAGCTCCACCGACGAAGGGCCTGCGCCCGCTCGACCCCGCCCTGCGCCCGACGGAGTGGCTCGAACGATATAGCCCGGGAGACGTGAATACGCCGCAATGGGCCGAAACCACGCGGGAT
Organism: Komagataeibacter sp. FNDCR2; assembly: GCF_021295395.1. Lineage (NCBI taxonomy): Bacteria > Pseudomonadati > Pseudomonadota > Alphaproteobacteria > Acetobacterales > Acetobacteraceae > Komagataeibacter > Komagataeibacter sp. FNDCR2. The sequence goes on along the minus strand of NZ_JAIWOU010000002.1, from coordinate 8,846 downwards.
GCCCTGGCCAGACAGCTCGGCCAGCCGTGGACGGACCCGAACGCACTCCCCCCGGCGGAGCTTTGCCTGTTCATGGTGTTCACCTTTTTCGGCCAACGCAGGAAGGAGGAAGCCCAACGCCTCCTTGAAGCCCTGTCCCGTGCCGTGGCGGGGAACCTGAAAAAGGGTGCACCGGCAGCGCCCGTCCGTCTCCCTAAACGCTTCATCCGGCGGCTCAACCAGACATATGCCGCAAATACCTGGGCAGAAGCCATTGCGATGGCGAATGCCCACGCCTACAGCCGCCCGGCCCTGCTGACCCTGCTGCAACACGCCCGCACCCGCAGCGGCGTCGTCAATCCGGGCCTTTTCTGCGCGGTACAACTGCTCGACCGCGATCTGTGGCTGGCGCTCTCCGCCCCTTCCTACCCGCAGCACGGCTCCCCCCTGTACGTCCTGTCCACGACCGTCTGCATCGAGGCGCAGGCGCTTGTCGAACACTGGCAGGCTGAAGGCATGGAAGGTCTCCCGCTCCGCGAGCCGCAGATTTCGCGCACCCTCACCACCCTGAAATCAGTAAAGGCAGGCTTTTCGACCCATGACGCCTGAAGATACGAAAACCGGCACGCTGTTCCTCGGCGCACGGAGCGCCGCCACCGAACTGCGCCACTGGGTGCTACGCACCTACCTGCTCGAAGAAAACCAGCTTGACCCCAGCATGGTGATGACCCTGCCGCAGCTCGATCACGTGGCACGCCATGGCACCTTTTATGGCTACGATGTCTCACGGGCGCCGGAGACGCTTATCGCACCGGTCAGGAACTATATCAGCGCCATCCGTGAGGGACGCCAGCCCCGAAGCGGGCGGGAACTCCCGCGTCGCCTTTACCAGGCGCACCGGCGGATCACCGAACTCATGGAAGGCTCCCTGCGGCCCGGCAGCCGGGGCGGAAGGAGGCCGACCCCGTGAGCAACCCGTTCTGGCCCGAGGATGGCGTTTCCCTGCGGGGTGAAGCGCTGGACCGGCTCCTTATGTGGTGCTCCGAACAGGATGCATCGCGTATCCAGTTGCAGACCGACAAACCCATTGTCATGAAAGTGCATGGGCTTAACCGTACGATCACCCGCGAGGCGCTGCTACCGGGGATTGTGGAAGACGCCATCAATTACATGTTCCGCGACAGTACTGCGGTCACCCACCTGCGCCAGTCCAGGGCGCTGGATCTGTCCCATACCATATGGCCGGACCGGCGCGCCCGGCGCTACTCCTTCCGCATCAACGCCGTCCCCACCCTGGTCGGTCCGGAACAGGCCGTGGGTATCACGATCCGGCCCCTGGTCGATATCCCCCGCCCACTCGCCGAACAGAATGTCGAACCCCGTGTTCTCGAAGCACTTGAAGGCGATAACGGCATGTACCTGGTCTGCGGCGCGACAGGCAGCGGCAAGACCACGCTGCTCGGGGGGATCAACCGCAAGCGGCTCGAAGATCCCGACTGCCATATGGATCTGGTGGAGGGCTCAGCACCGCTGGAGCTGCTCTATGATCTCGTGCCGGCCGTCAATTCCACCGTCATGCAGACCGAGATCCCACGCGGCCTCCCGACTTTCGCGGAATTCATCCGGGCCGCGATGCGACAGGAACCAACGGATATCGTCGTGGGAGAAATTCGTGATCCTGAAACGGTGGTTGCGGCCATTCAGGCCGCCATTTCCGGGCATCGCCTTCTCTCATCGCTGCATACCTTCGACTGCGCTTCGACTGTGCGCCGTATCGCCGCGCTCTGCCCCGCCGACCAGCGCGACAGCCTGACCATCTCGTTCGTGGAAAACCTCAGGGTAATCGTCAACCAGCGCCTGCTGCGCTCCACCGATGGACGGCGCACGCCGATACGCGAGTTCCTGCCCGTCAGCCGCGCCTTCCGCGACCGCCTGCTCGACGCGGATCCGAAACACTGGCCGGAACTCACCCGGAAAGCGGTCGAAACGTCCGGACAGAGCTTCGAACAGTCGATCAGGTCAGCACACCGGGAAGGCCGCATCACCGAGGCGGTCGCGGCCGCCGCCATCAGACAGGAGCTGTAGCCATGTGGCGATTTACCGCCGACCCCGTGCGGCTGCTCATCATCGACTGCCGGGCGTTGGCGCCCATGGCGCTGTGGCTTGTCCATATGCGTGAATGGACATTCATCACCGCGATCATCGGCGTGGCGTTTTTCGGTATTCTGGCATGGATGGGCCTGACCCTTCCCGTGGCATGGCGCATGTTCCGGGTCTTCGTCTCCGGGTCCCGCCGCCCGCTCCTGCCAGCGTGGAAACGGCGGGACTACGCATGAACGACATCGAAACCATCATTGACGTCGTGAGTGACCTCATCAGAAGCGGCGGGTACACCTTCACCCTGGAAGGAACCACACAGCCTTTCCTTACCCCATGCCGGATCGCGGAGCCCGAATTCCTGCTTCCGGTTCTGGCACGGCTGGCGGAAGAACTCTGGCGGCGGGAAACGGAGACAGGCTTCGGCCTCCAGATCGAGCCCGACGAAACAGCCCTGACGGGACACAGGCTTGTCGCCATCCATCACGCTCCCCTGTCGCTTGTCGTGCTGTGCATGGATGAAGTCCTGCGACGCGTGGGCGAGGGCGGTCAGGAGATCCCCCTCGAGGCCCTCCATAAATATGCAACCGCGCTCTATCCGCAAACAGGCCCACAATCGGCCACCGCATAACGGTAGCACATAATGCAAAGGAACGACCCGTGATCATCATCCTCACGAGCGAAGACGGTCCCGTCACCATCACACCGGGAGCCAGCAACGCCAGCGTCATATGCCTGCCAGACACACCGGGCAATATTGCGGTGCCTGCGACTACCACCATCCAGAAGCACGATCCGGTCCGTTCGCCGCGCCGGAAGAGCGTAAGCCCTCCACCGATGGGCACATCCGTGAGGATCGGCATATGTGTCGCGGGACTGTGCCTCATCATGTTCACTTTCGGCCGGATGGTTTTCTCGGGGCATGGTCCTGTCAGCCAGGACACCCGTATTGCTGCGCTGGCGTCATTGCCTGAGCGTGAATACCGTGTACAGGGGGGCGACGTACAGGCTCCCCGGTCCGTTGCTCCGCCGGTCGCGCAGGCGGGATCACCGGCAGCGGCACCTGCGTCGGTGAACGCCTCCTTCGGGCTGCAGTAACCATGGGCGTCATCGAGCGTCGCATTGACGGGCCACAGGATTTCCATGAGCAGCGCGGGGGGATCGCCTACCGCGATACCCGCACCGTCGGCACTCACATCAAGGAAGCCCTCACGACCGGGGCATCTGCCATCGGGCTGGTGGGCATGGCGACCACGATCTTCTCGGTCCCGGCCCTGACGACGGCGATCGTGCCCCTGGCGCTTGCCTATGCCGGCTATGTCATGACCCGGCCGATCACCATGCCACTGCGCCTGCCGGCTGACACCAGGCGGAAAGATTACGGCAATCCTGTCCCCGACCCCAGACGAGCAGGCGTCCAGAGACCGGGGCCGGCCAAAGGTGACTGGTTTCTCGGCTGGGATGAAACGACCGACCAGCAGATCTGGCTTGCCGGCGAGGACATGTCGATGCACGCAGTCCTGCCGGGTGCTACGGGATCGGGCAAGACCCAGTTCATATACAGCCTGCTGTGCAATGCCCTCGCGCAGGGTAGCGGGTTCACCATTGTCGATGCGAAAGGCTCGAACAATCTCGTCTTTTCGGTCGCGGCGCTTCTTGAACGCTGGGGCATGAGAAGCAACCTGCGCATCATCAACCTCATCGTCTCCGACGGCGACCGGAAAACCAATACGTGGAACCCCTTCGGCAGCGTCAATGCCGAGGGCATGACGGAGCTGCTGCTGACCCTGTTCCTGCCCGAAGACGAAAACGGCGCGGGCAATTCGCAGCACTTCAAGGACCGGGCAGACGCACTGATCCGCAGCATGGCGCATGTCTTCGTCTGGATGCGCGACAACCTGGGCATACCCATCACAGCCGAGACGATCAGGGCCAACTTCTCCGATATCCAATCCCTTATCGACCTGACGCGCTCTCCCGGCCATTCGAACGACCAGCGCCGGTTCCATTTTTACAATGATGCATCCGGCAAAATCGACACGATCCCGCTGCCACCCGGGTTTCCCGCCACGATGCTCAATCCCGTCCGCGCCTACGTCGCGGAAACGGGGGGATATTCCTCGGAAAAAGGCGACGCATCCGGGCAGGACAAGGTACGCGAACAGCATTCCTACGTCGTAGGCGGCTTTGCCCGGACCTTCACCCAGATGACCACGACACTGCGCCATATCTTCCAGTGCGCGGTGCCCGATATTGATTTTCGGGATATCATCTTCAACCGGCGCATCCTGGTTGTCCTGATCCCCTCACTCGAAAATTCGACCTCGACCAACGCGGCCCTGGGCAAGACTATCATCACCGCGCTACGCTATGCCCTTGCCGGTGCGCTCGGCACCTCGCTTGAAGGCAGTTACGAGGATCTGGTCACCAACCGCCCTTCCGCATCCTCCACCCCCTATCCGCTCGTCATCGACGAAGGCGGGTACATCGCCACGCGTGGCCTTGATGTCATGATGGCGCAGGGACGCGAACTCAATATCAGTCTGCTCCTGTCTTTTCAGGAGGTGGGATCATTCTACGCAACGCTGGGACGTGACCGGAGCGTGCCGCTACTGGGCAACCCGAAGCTCAAGATCATCGAAAACCTTGAGGATTCCGGTCCAACGCGGGAATGGCTTGAGCAGACGGCTGGCACGATGCAGGTCAGCGTGCTGCCTGGTTACGACACCTCGGCGGCGCTTGGCGTGTATACCGACCAGACACGCGCCGATATCCGGGAAGTCAAACGCATCTCGTGGAGCGACGTACAATCGCTCCAGCAGGGACAGGCGATCATCCTGTTCCGGGGCAAGCGCATTTATACCCGCCTGTTCTATGCTGGCGTAAAGCCGTCTGGCGTCAATCGGGTTTTCCCGATGATGGCCCTGTCCAGGCCATCACGGAGCACAACGGCCATTACGATCGGCGGCTCTTTCGACCCCGATGCGGACATACGGGAGCACCTCATTGCGGGCGATGATATCGTTACCGCGTCCCGCCTGCCCGCGCTGGGCGGGGTACTCAGCGCCGTTTTTAACCGGCTGGCGACAGTCATAGACATTCGGGCGACGCCGCTCGACGATGCGCAGGAACTGTTTTGCGACGGGCTACCATCTGTCCCCGCCGCACCCTTTGGCTGCCTGTTCAAGAACCTGCCGACGCCCTATCCACGACGGGGCGATACCCCCGTCACCATGGTTAATCCCAGAATATCCCGGGAACTGTCCGAGACCATGGTGGCGTTTGACATACGCACGGGTGCCAGCGAGCCGCACGCACGTAACGCTGTGGCTATTGCACTCAATGCAACGGTGGCTTCCCCGGATACGTAGGGCGAGAGCAGCCCCCGTCCCTACGTCGCAACCGGCAGTCATGCCGTGAACAAGATGAATATCGGATCGGTGTGTAAGCCGCATGATGGCAGTTTTCGCCCGCATCTGAGACGAAAAGACACCTCAGCATTATTCCTTAAAGCAGACATGGTAACCGATAATGTATTGATGATGTTCAGTCCAACTTGTCGTTTCACAATCACATGATAGCGTCTGGCTTGACCTAAAATTTCAGGAAAAGTAGGATAATGGAGAACAGGCAGGCGCTTTCCGCGACAGAAAAGGGGGCCTACGGCTGTGGTGATGCTGCCTCCAACATGATGTGGGGCGTGACGTCATCCTATGCGCCTGCACCTTCAAATCGGTGCGCTAGCGCTGACAGGTCGGTCGGGATGTCCAGCCCGGTAACCCCGTGCTGAGACCCGCAAAACCTGGCGCAGCCTCTCGATTGGCCATTCATGCCGAAGACGTTCATTCTCGCGGGCCAGATCAGCCTGAGGCGCGGATGTCGGCCCGGTCGGACGATAATCCACTCTCCATTTGCCTGGAGTGGATTTGCCGATACCCAGGTCGGCCGCAACGCGCGTGCGTGACAGCCCACTGCTCAGCGCGATCCTCACGGCCTCGCGTTTGAAATCTTCCGTATGCCTCATGCTCTCGTCGGTCTCCTGATACGAGCTTGAAACGCTCAGATGACCAGCACAAAATCGTCACAAATCCAGTTCACATCTCTCGATGTACGTCCGTCAGATTCTCGCTGCCTGACGGGAAGATTACAATATAGTACGACCCCGTTCCTGGCTCGACTGGAAAAACACTTGCTCAAGTCGTCGACAAGGGTCTCGAGCCCATGCCCCGAAGCCTTTTTTGGCAACTCAACTCCAAGCTACAAAATAAAAAACTCCACTTTTAGCTACAACAAAAGTAATATACATTACAATATATCATGTTCTATCTTTATATGAGGTATAGATGTCAACCCCTTTATCACGTAGACGGACAAGGAGTGCACTGGCCGCCCTTTCCCATTGGTAGCATATGGACGTGCCAATCACCTGTTGGCGGGCGATAGGTATCCGACCAAAGCTAGCGATCATTTTTGCCGATCTAATCGAAGCAAAACTGTCAAAGTCAAAGGTCAACTTCTTTTCATGGGCAAATTCTATACTTTTCCATAATAAAAGCATATTCGCACCAGCAACCTGCGCTTCACGGTCACGGGCCGACTGCCAAAAATAAACATGTTTATGGTCCCATACCAGCACGACACAGGAAATCTGGCGACCGGTTTCATCTCGTGCTGAGAATACTAATCCCTGATTTTTCAGTCTACAGGCATGAAATATCTTTTCAAGCCGCGCGAAGTCGTGACTATTTTTCTTTTTAGGCCGGTCTACTAGGGACATGCGAATGAATTCGGTTATGTCCGTGCTGCGAACTACCGTCAGCTTGCGGTCAGCGGAACGGATGAGATTCCGAGTTTTCTGGTCGCAATCCCTCCAGACTTCTTCAAGAGGCGTGTCTGGTGCAATACGAAAGGTAAACTGTTGTCGAATCAAAAAACCATTTAGAGAAAAAGCAAAACCTGTTTCGTCATCCGGGTCGAGGCTGAGTTGCAGGCTGTCATAGGCAGGAAGTTTTTTGACCAGTTCCGCAATGGTATTGCGAATATTCTGCGCCCGCCGGAACGGCTTGGATGGGGGCAAGAAAAGGCGAGGTCCTAGTGTCCTGGTATAGGGTGGCGTGCGGATCAACCGCAGTCCCAGATGGTTTTTGCAAAAAATATTAAGACTAGCGATAACTTTCCCGTCTTTCGTTACCTCAATAACCTCATAATTATTATCAGTCGCGGCATCTAACCACCATGATTCGTGAAAAATAGAAGGGCTATATTCATTAGATACCGGGTCTGTATCAGACATGGGAGACTGGCCTTAACTGACAAAACTAAGTGTATCGTAGTGTTGCTATATGTGACATTAGATGTCAATTGTGTCGTGCGGATACATAAATTTTGTATCACCTGTTAGGTGGCGAGATGTCATTGGCATGATGTGGAGTAGGCGGCATCGCGTTACAGACCATGGTTTGCGTCCTTTTTGGGGGAGGAAGACGGATGCTTCAGATCCATCCACAGGCGCGCACGACACCGGCTGTGCGAACTGACATAGCCCGCTCGTCAGAGCCGACATCTGTGCTGGTCAGGCACTACGGGATTAGCGGTGAAACCGTCCGCAAGTGGCGAAAACGTGGTTTAGATACCTGCCAGAACCGCAGCAGCCGTCCTCGGAGACTGGCCTGGAAAGCTCCTGATGAGAAACGCGCCATTATCTGTCAGCTCCGACGCTCTACCGGTTTTGGCCTGGATGATCTGAACTTTGTCGTGCGGCATTTTCTGCCACATTTGAATCGGGATAATATCTGGCGGATCTAAAAGAAGCCGGACTGAACCGCGTGCCTCCTGCTCCAAAGAGTGGATCTGTTCGCCGAAAAGGAACGTTCCGGGACTATGATCCGGGGTATGTCCATATTGATGTGAAGCATCTTCCAAAGTTACAGACAGCAGATGGAGAACGACGCAAACGCTACCTGTATGTCGCCATCGACCGCTGCTCCCGTTCGGCACATCTGACCGTGTGTGACACGGAAAATGCAGGGAATGCTGTCGGTTTCCTCATGGCTGTCAAGGTTGCCTTTCCTTTCCGGATCACCCGCATCCTGACAGATCGTGTTTCCTGCTTTACAGCAAGCCTGCCTTGATATGACGATCGACCGACGCCGGACGAAAGCCTATTCACCGCAGACCAATGGAGTGGTCGAACGCTTCAATGGCCGTTTCGTGACCGAGGTGCTGCAGGTCTGCGTTCAAATCACGAGGATCTGGAAATCCTGCTCAAAGGCTTCTGCTTCGCTTGGAAACATCGCCCGTAACGTGTTCTGGGTGGCATATCCCCTGCTGAACGCATCACGTCGTGTCTTGAAAAACACCCCGTGTCCCGTAATTCTGATTACGTCAAACCAGCCAATCGTGACATCATGAAGCAGGTCGATGAAATCCTTGATTACGCCAATAACGTCTCGCCTTCTGACAGCAGGCGCATGTCACCAACCTGCCGTATCCAGCTCGAAGATAACTGCTATAGCATGCCAGGTTCCTTTGCCTATCGTTTGATCAGTCTGGAGGTCATCGCTTTGATTGTCTTGCTTGCCAGAGCAGGTTGCCGCTATGCTTTCGATTACTTGGCGCTTGCTGCCGGGCAATCGCCGTCTGATAGTTCGTGCCCGAATGCCAACTCCGCCAGCATCTATGCGCGCAATAGTGATCATTCCCAGATGGTTTTACCCGCGATGAGGTTTGCTCACAGGGGGCATCACTCAAACCATGATTCCGAATGTCTC